>NZ_JBMYXF010000033.1:0-36399 GCF_049608145.1 Halocynthiibacter sp. | reverse complement strand
GGGAATCATTATAGTATTCGCCATACTTGCGCTGGCTGTTTATATTCCTTTGATTTCTGTCTGGGTCCGACGCTTTCATGACAAAGGACTTTCCGGTTGGCTTGTTTTGGTCACCATGCTTGTCAGCAACATCCCATATGTGGGCTTTCTCGCAGGGATATGGAGCTTGGTTATGACAATCATGAAGGGCACCGACGGGGACAACGCCTATGGCCCCGACCCTTTAAGCGTTCAAAATAGCGAGGATATCTTTTCCTAATCCATGACATATCTTCGCCCGCTCTTTCTTATTGCCCTGCTGTTTTCCGGTCCCCTTGCGGCCCAGGAAAATGGTGCTGGCAAATACACAATCGTCGAAAGCCTTGATCCGTCAGTCAGTGACGCCACCCAAGAATATCGCGAGATCGCTGATCAAAACCGCATTCGCACCGACGTCACCTATGTGACGGAACTTGACGGGCAACTGATTGAAGGCGAAGCAGCAAGGCCACGACAGGAAAGACCCGAACCTGGCAGAGGGAATGGCGGTTTTTCAATGCCCACCATGAATGGTTCCGGTGTGGTGATTGCATTGTTGATCTTTTTGGGGGCCATCTTCCTGTGGTTAAAATTTGGCGGCTCTGGTGCGCTGTTGTCCCGCGAACCTTATGAAGCAAAGCCAAAGAAAACCCAGACACCGGATGCATGGAACATCGCCAGCGATGATCTGCACAAAGGGCCCCAAAGTATTCTGGACAAAATCGCAGCCATGCAGGACCGATCAGAAGCCCTGGTTCTTTTATTGCGCTATTCCCTATTGGCCGCGTCTGAAACCACCAGCACCCGTTTCGCCAGATCCGATACAGAACGCAGCGCTTTTTCCCGTCTGCCCGAACACTGGGCGCATATTTCAGGTCTCGAAGCTATTTTACGCCAGGCCGAACTGGCCCATTACGGTGGCCGCGATGTTGCAGATGACAGTTTTTCTGCAGCAATTGAATTGGGCCGCAATATTCTGGGCACTATGAACCAGAGACAGATCAATGGGGGTGTAAATGGCTGAAACCACCACGCCTGAACCCCATGGCAAAGACCAATCCGGTGGATTGATGACCATCGTGCTGACGCTGCTTGTGGGTGGGGTTCTTCTGCTGGCGCTTTTCGGATCGGGTGGACGGGACAGAAATCTGGACCGCGCCCCCGCCGGGCTGGAAGGGCTTGGTCCGTGGTTGTCGCAAAATGATGTTGCCAACCGCGTCTCTAATACAAGACTGCGCCCCGAAGTCGAGCTATTTTCCCTGCGCGTGCTGCCGCTGTATGACCTAGATATGAACAGCTATTCCCCAACGCCAGAGACCGATGCCGAACATCTAAACAATGCCAATTTGCGTGATATCTCTCTGGGAAACTTCAACGAAAAGCTGACAGACATACGTTCCGTCGTCCTTCTGCCCAAATGGCGCAATGCCATAAACGAACTGGGCATCGCGCATGATCAGTCGCTGATCCCCGTTGATGATTTCGATACACTACTACGTCAGTTAAACCTGTCAGGTATTCGGCTGCTTCGCGACGGTCCACGCTTCACACATATGATCTCATTTGGGGCTGACGTTTCTGTGTTTCAGGGACAGTTTTTTGACAGCCGCTACCTTCCGCAGGGGTGTAAATCTGTCGTCTCCACGGGGAAATATGCCCTCGTGATTTCCTGTCGGCGCAACAACAACGGCCCTCTTGTTTATTTCATGTCGGACCCCGACGTTCTAAACAACCATGGCCTGGCTTTGGCGCAAAATGCAGAATTCGCCGTCAGCCTACTGACACGATTGCGCAATGGTGACGGTGAAATCTACATTGATCGCAGCCCATATATACTGACCCTTCAAGAACGATCTGAGGAATATCAGGACTATGATCGCGGCAGCGAAGAGGCCAGCCGGTTCTTTACCTATCCCTTCACCATGTTCTGGGCCGTTCTTTTGATTGTTCTGGCTATGCTGTTCTGGCGCGGTGCCCGTCGTTTTGGCCCCCTGGAACAAGTCACACAGAAAAGCCGGGAACAATCCAAGCGCGCGGCGATTGAAGCCAAGGCACGCCTGCTGCGCCTATCGGGCAATGATGGCCGTATGGTGGCAGATTTTGTCAGCGCACAGATCGAAGACCTGGCCCGTCGCAACTTTGGCCCGGCAACCGGATCATCAGCCCCCCCACAAGAACGTTTCCTGGCCCTCATCGCCCGACGCGATGCAAAGCTTGCGCAGGAATTTTCACGCACCACCAGCATTCTGCTGGCCAATGATCCGGAAATGACCCCGCATCAGCGCCAGCGCTATCTCACCACTTATCATTCTCTGTTGAAAAAGGTTATGCACGATCATGGATCTCACTGAATTCCAGACCCTCGCCCGCGATATCCGCACTGAAATTGGCGCTGTTGTTCAGGGCCAGGATAAGCTGATCGATATGCTGCTGATTTCGATCTTTGCCCGCGGTCACGTGCTGCTGGAAGGCCCTCCCGGCACGGCGAAAACCTTGGTGGCGCGTTGTCTTGCCCAGGTGGTGGATCTGGATTTTGGACGGGTGCAATTCACACCGGATCTGATGCCCGGGGATGTTCTGGGCGTCAACCTGTTCAGCTTTGAAACCAATGAATTCCGTCTGACAAAAGGCCCGGTGTTTACCGATATTCTTTTGGCGGATGAGATCAACCGCGCGCCGCCCAAAACACAATCCGCACTGCTTCAGGCGATGAACGAACGCGAAGTCACCATCGACGGTAAAAATCACCCGCTTGGCGATGACTTTTTTATCGTCGCCACGCAGAACCCGATTGAACAACACGGCACATACCCCCTGCCCGAAGCACAGCTGGACCGTTTCCTGTTTAAGATCCTCGTTGATTTCCCGGATCGTGACACTGAGATCGACATTCTACGCACCATTGCCGCCCTGCCCTTGTCTGCGGACAGCGGGCGCACCAGCTTGCGCAAAGTGATGGATCGCCCGACCCTGCATGCGGGTCATGCGCTGGTCGATTCAATCCGTCTGGATGACACGATCCTGACCTATATCGTCGATCTAATCCGCGCCACACGGTCTGATGGCGACATTCAGCACGGGGCATCCACACGTGTGGCCAGCGCGCTGGCCGGTGCGGTACGCGCAAAAGCCGCGCTGGACGGGCGGGATTACGCAATTCCCGACGATGTTCAGGCACTTTTGATCCCTGCCATGCGCCATCGTCTTGTTCTGGGTCCTGGGGCGGAAATTGAAGGCCACACCACCGATGATGTCTTGCGCACGGTTATTAACCGCACGGATGCACCACGGTAGATGCGCCCTTCCAAACGCCTGATAACGCTGGTCTTTGCACTGGCCGCCGTGACAATTTTCATCGGCTTGACCCAACCAGAGGCGGCGGGGCTTGTCGTGATGGTCTGGGGCATCGTCACATTGATCGGGTTGGTAGATCTTCTGCTGACCCCATCAGTGAAAAACTTTGATATGAAAGCCGACCTGCCTGAAACCGGTTACACCGGAACCAGCGCCACGTTGAAATTGGGTATTGTTGCAAGAAAAGGTGCCCTGCCTTCTGAAATTGCACTGCGCCTGCATCATTCCGTTGAAATCCAGACAGAACCAAGCGAACAAAACATTACCTCCCCCAGGGGGGCCCAAAGCCAGGGCGTACAATGGTCTCTGCGCCTTTTAGAACGGGGACAAGCCAGGCTAACACGGCTGTCCATGCGGTTCATGTCGCGCTTTGGCCTGTTTGAAATGTTGCCATCCTGGCCACTGGATCTGAGCCTTGATATTGTTGCCAATATTGCCCCGGTTCTGAACGGTGAAATTCATACGCAAATGCTACCGCTGCTGGATGGTCTGAAGGACATGAACCTGCGCGGAGAAGGATCCGAGTTTCATCAGCTGCGCGAATTTCAAGCCGGAATGGACCCGCGCAGCATCGATTGGAAACGGTCCGCCCGGATGCGCACCATGGTGGCCCGCGAAACCCGTGCAGAACGCAATCATCAGATCATCGTGGCACTGGACAGCGGACATTTGATGGGCGAACGCATTGATCAGATGCCCAAGCTTGACCATGCCATTAACGCATCCCTTTCACTGGCATGGGCCGGAGGTATGGGCGGTGACAATGTTGGGTTTTACAATTTTGACAGTCGCCCACAAACGTTCATCCCACCTCGTCCCGGCAAGAAAGCCTTTGGTCACATCCAGAAACATTCTGCCGCGCTGAAACTGGACACAGCAGAAACCAATCACACCCTTGGCCTAACGCGACTTGATGGGTATCTAAACCGGCGATCGCTGGTTGTCGTGTTTTCCGATTTCGTTGACAGCACCAGCGCAGAACTGTTGGTCGAAAACCTGTCCGTCATCACCCGCAAACACCTGGTCCTATACGTGGCGCTAAAGGATCCGGCCCTGGACACCATCGCGCATCCTTCGGATGTGTCGATGAATGCCGTATCCCAATCCGTTTCTGCCCGCCAGATCCTGCGCGAACGTGACGCCGTTCTTGATAAGTTGCGCCGCCTTGGCATCCTGTGCCTTGATACGCATCCACGTCACCTGACCGCGTCCCTGATTTCCCGCTATATCGACATCAAAGCGCAGGAGCGTATATGAGTTCTTCCGCAACAGAACCCCGCAATACCATGCGGTCTTTCCGGTTTCGCACTGAACGCGAGAAGGGCTGGAAGGAACTGGACAGCCTTATCACCCGGGCGGAAGCCGCGGGCATTGCTTCGCTGTCCTATGAGGAGGCCGCAGCCCTTGCAAGCCTGTATCGTCAGGCAATGAATTCGCTGTCTGTTGCGCGTTCTATTTCTATGGATAAGGCCCTTTTGGCCTATCTTGATGCCTTATGCGCCCGGGCCTATCTGGTGGTTTATGCCCCCCAGGAAAGCATCCGAGGCGTTGTTGTAAAGCTGTTCACACGTGGCATTCCACAGGCAGTGCGTCGCAGTTCGCTGCCTTTGCTGATCGGGTTCATGACCATGTTCATGGGGGCCGTGATTGGCTATGTCATGTTCCTGCAGAACCCGGATTGGTATTTCAGTTTCGTGTCACCGGGCCTTGCCGATGGTCGTGTTCCCGGGGCCAGCACGGAATATCTGCGCTCGACCCTTTTTGACCATGACGACAGGAATGGTGGAACCCTAGGGGTGTTTGCGTCTTTTCTGTTTTCCCACAACACACGCATCGCAATTTTCATCTTTGCCCTTGGTATTTTCGCGACCTTCCCCAGTTTTGTGCTGACTTTCTACAACGGGCTGATGCTTGGGGCGTTCTTCGGGCTGTTTGCCCAGGCCGGTCTTGGGTATGAATTGTTCGGCTGGCTGTCGATCCATGGTGTCACGGAACTATCCGCCATTGCCGTGGCCTGTGCCGGTGGTGCGCAGCTTGGCTTGGCTGTTTTGCTTCCGGGTAATGTCACACGCCGCGAAGCCTTAAGGCGCGCTAGTCCTGATGCGGTCAAGCTGATGATCCTTTCTGGGCTTATGCTGATTGCAGCCGCTTTGATTGAAGGCTTTTTGCGCCAAATCATACAGGTGACAGAGGTGCGTCTTGCTATTGGATGGGGCATTGGTGCGATGTGGCTGGCCTGGATCATGCTGGCCGGACGCGAAGAGGAGACAACATCATGAGCGGTCGCCCCCATGATCTAATCCCGCCCGAAGGTGTTCCGGTTTCCTTTCGCATCTCATCTGCCGGGTCACGTTTCGGGGCGCAGATCCTTGATATCGTGATCACCTTTGGTGGCCTGTTTCTGTTTTTCCTGGCTCTGATCTGGATCGGCTTTGTCAACTGGTCCCTGATGGCCACCCTGTTTCTGCTTTTGTCTTTTTTCCTGCGCATTCCCTATTACATCTTTTCGGAACTGGTCTGGAACGGGCGTACGCTGGGCAAACGCATGGTGAAAGTCAGAGTTGTTAGCACTGACGGTGGCCGCCTGACCCCACATCAGATCGTCGCCCGCAATCTGATGAAAGAGGTCGAGGTTTTCATGCCCTTAACCACGCTTCTTTCAGGCAGTTTTGAAAGCAGTTGGACGGGAATGGCCCTAATGTTGTGGATGCTGCTGGTTCTGGGGGTTCCGCTGTTTAACAAACGCCGCCAACGCCTTGGGGACATGATCGCAGGCACCCTTGTTGTGGACCAGCCGCGCGCGATCCTGATGCCTGATCTGGCTGCGAAATCGAAACTGGACCGGGTCGAATTTGCCTTTGAACCGCATCATCTGGAAATTTACGGCCGGTACGAACTGCAGACATTGGAAGAGATTCTGCGCGCACCACCCAAAACCCCGGACGCGATCAAACGCATGTCCAGAATCGCCCAGACCATCCATCGTAAGATCGGATATACCGACCGCATCCTGCCCGAAGATTACTGGCATTTCCTGACCGATTTCTACCGTCAGCAACGGGAATTCTTGGAAAGCCGCCAGCTGTTCGGTGATGCCCGGGAAAACAAGTTTCACGACACCCGCAGTGCTGATGAGTAAGAGTCATCTGACAGACGATAAACTTGGTTTTGCCAGCGCGACCTGTTGCACATAGGCTTTCCCCAAACATCCATGGGGAAATCACATGTCAGCAGGCACATCGCGACGGCGCGGGCGCAGCAAACGTTTGGATATCGCGGAAAATCCGGACACTGAGAAACCTCCCGTCTGGCCCGGCGTAAGTGGTGGGCGCATGGCGCCTCTTTCCCCCCATGAAATCGAACAGGTGAACGAAGCTGTCCTGTCCTTGCTGGAAACCCTGGGTCTGTCACAGGCCATTCCATCGATGATCGATCTCGTGACCGCGGCAGGCGGCACTTACACCGATGACAAACGCCTGTTGTTCCCCCGAGACTTGGTCCTAAAGACCATCACTGAAGCCCGGCGAGACGTTGTGCTGTATGGACAGAAAGACGGCCTAGAAATCGATCTATCCGGTTCCCGCGTTCATATGAGTTCCGGCGGTGGTGCGCCTGGGGTCTTTGATCTTGAAACCGGGGCATATCGCGACGGGACACTGCGCGATCTCTATGATGCCGCGCGTCTGTGTGATGCGATGGAAAACATCCATCATTTCAGCCGGTCGATCATCGCCCGTGATGTGCATGACAATCTGTCCCTTGATCTGAACACAGCTTATGCCTGTCTTGCGGGCACCTCTAAACATGTATCGATCAGCATTACCGAACCGGAATATGTCGAATCCATTGCACAGCTTTGCTATCAGATCGCAGGCGGAGAAGAGGCCTTTCGCGCCAAACCCTTCCTGACCGTCATGGTCTGTCATGTGGTTCCTCCGATGCGCTTTGCTGAAGAAGCCCTTGAAACACTGGAACTGGCCATCAAAGCCGGGTTCCCGGTACAATTGATTTCAGCGGGCCAAGCGGGCGCAACCAGCCCTGCAACCATCGCCGGATCCCTGACCCAGGCCATTGCCGAAACCCTTGCCGGGTTGGTTTTTGCACGCCTTGTGGATCCGAATGTCGCCGCAATCTTTGGCCCCAAACCCCTGGTTGCAGATCTGCGCACCGGATCTATGTGTGGTGGCGGCGGTGAACAAGCCATCTTGATGGGGGCGGCGGCACAGATGGGGCGTTTCTATGATCTGCCGACCACATCCATCGCGGGCATCACCGATGCCAAAACCCATGATGCACAATATGGGGCCGAAAAATGCCTTGCCGTCTCTATGGCCGCACATGCGGGCAGCAATCTTGTGACCCAGGCCTGTGGCATGCAATCCAGCCTTCTGGGCGTATCGCATTCCGCCTATGTCATTGATAATGATATGTTAGGAAATATTCTGCGCACCATTCGTGGGGTGGAAGTCACCGCAGAAAACATCGGGGCCGAAGTCATTGCCGAAGTCTGCAAAGGTGAGGGCCATTATCTGGGCCATATGCATACATTTTCGCGCATGAAGTCAGATTATTTCTACCCTCATCTTGGGGATCGGCGCACGCCAACGGATTGGGAAGAAGATGGATCAAAATCCATAGGTGAAACCGCGCGTGAAAAAACCCGGGATCTTTTGAACAGCCATTTCCCGGGGCATATCACGGATGCAACGGATATAGCTGTACGGGAAAATTTCAACATCCTGCTGACCCGGCAAAATATGGGACGGGAGGGCTGAAGCGGTTGAAACACAGCTATCCGGCACAAACAGAGCAATACAATTTTCATTTAATTCATGGGGAAAAGGTTTGTTCTGGGGCGTCATCATCAGCCATCACAGATCCCGCCACAGACCAGGAAATTGCGTCACTGCCTGTCGGCAACGGTTCTGAAACAGATCAGGCCGTATCTTCCGCCCATCAGGCGCTGAATGGCCCATGGAAAAACTTGCTGCCCTATGACCGTGGACAGCTGTTGTTCCGCCTGGCCGATCTGATCACCCGGGATGCACAATATCTGGCGGCCCTTGAAACCGTAAATGTCGGAAAACCTTACAGTCAGGCGATGCGCGATGTGGATCGTACGGCCCGGTATTTCCGATATTACGCAGGTGTTTGCGATAAATTGCATGGTGAAACCGTTCCCCTGGGGCCCAGTCAGACCGGATGGGTACAACCGGAACCCATAGGTGTCACCGCACATATCCTTCCTTGGAATTATCCGATTTCCACCTTCGCGCGCGGGGCGGCCCCCGCCCTTGCCGCCGGGGCCTGCGTTGTCGCCAAACCCGCCGAAGAAACGCCTCTCACCGCACTTGCGATCGCGGAATTGGCGATACTAGCCGGCATTCCCCCAGGCGTGTTGAATGTGGTTTGTGGAAACGGCAGCACCGGCGCTGCCCTGGCTGCGCATCCCCAAATCGCACAAGTGACATTCACTGGATCAACCGCGACCGGACGCAAAGTTATGCAGGCAGCAGCAAATCCGATTGCCGGTGTTACCCTAGAACTTGGCGGAAAATCCCCGGTTGTCGTACTGGATGGCGCTGACATCGATGATGCTGTGGCTGGAATTGCCCGGGGGATTTTCTTTAACGCGGGACAAATCTGCACCGCCGGATCCCGCCTGATTGCCAGCGCATCGGTGCATGATGAAATCGTTGACAAACTGATGGGTTTTGCGAAATCCATGGCCTGCGATCATGGGTTGAACGACCCGGATCTTGGCCCTCTGATTTCGCGGCGACATCGCACGCGGGTATCCGGTTTTGTGGGACGCGCCCGCGCCGAAGGGCTGGATTGCACACTGGGTGGTGGTTGTGCCAATCCTGAAGCTTTCCCGAATGGTGCCTTCTTTGAACCCACCATTTTCAGCCGGGTGCCCATACAGGCAGAGATCGCCCAGGCCGAGGTATTCGGCCCTGTTCTGACAACTCATATTGCGGATGATTTCGATCACGCCCTAGAGATGTCCAACGCCACAAAATTCGGGCTGGTGGCCGGGGTTTATACGCCGGATATCACCCAAGCCATGCGATATGCCCGCGATGTGCAGGCCGGACAGGTCTTTATCAACGGGTTCTTGAAAGGTGGCGACACCCTGCCCTTTGGCGGCGTGAAAGAAAGCGGCATCGGGCGAGAGAAGGGGCTTGCGGCGATGGCATCCTATACGGCGCAGAAATCCGTTGTGATCACCTATTAAGCTTGAAACCATGGGAAAAACCTTGCGAAGGATAAGAAAAACTCATCTATAAGAAGGATGAGACGCAAAATTCCAAACCTGCACGCCCTGCGCGCCTTTGAAGCCGCCGCCCGTCTTGGCAGCTTTAAACAAGCCAGCCAAGAACTTCTGGTCACGCCAACAGCGATCAGTCACCACATCAGACGTCTGGAAGACAGCCTGGGCCTGCCTTTGTTCATCCGCGGCACCCGCAAAGTGGAACTGACGGAACGTGGTGAAAAGCTGATGCAAACCTGTGGTCAGGCCTTTGATATGATCCATAAAACCGCATCAGAGATTACCCAGAAAGACGATCTATCGGTTCTAACCATTGGCGTGGGCCCGTCTTTTGCCTCTCGTTGGTTGACCCCGCGCCTGTCGCAGTTCTGGCTGGATTTCCCCAACGTAGAATTGCGACTGACCCGCGTGTCCGCAGGAGATGAAATTGCCCAAAGTGACGCAGATATCTTTCTGATGTGGGGCCCACAGGATTGGCCCGATATGAAAATTTACCCAATTCTACCGGTCCATGCAGTACCGGTTGCCAGCCCTGATCTGGTTGAAAAGCTTGGCATTCCACAAACCGCCGAAGAATTTTCCAACTATAATCTTCTGTTTCATCGCAACCGGAACGAATGGAACCTTTGGTTGAAATCTCTGGGGGCGGACGCCCCAGTCACCAGTGGCGGCATCATCATGGATGACGAAAATGTTCTGCTGCGCAGCGCCACCGAAAGCCAAGGCGCAGCACTGTCCTGGTCACCGCTGATTGATCGCGAAATAGAAAGCGGGGCATTGATTGCCCTGTCATCCCATCGCGCCAGCCATACCCGGGGTTACTACCTTCTGATCAATGAAAGCACCCCGGCCACGCCGCAACTGACAGAGGTGGTCGACTGGTTCCGTCAACAGGGCAGCGGTGAATAACTGATCATGCATACGGATTAATTTCACTCATCTATCAGGTGCTTATTTCGCTGTTGTCGCAAGGCCCTGAATTCGTTGTAACGGGTTAAGACGCCCGCTTTCTTTGTGGGCTAGGACAGCTCGCAGCGAAGGTTTGCCACGATGACAGATGCCATTGCCCCCCGCACAAACACCAGCCTGCAAGACAGAGCCCGCACCATCATGCCCGGTGGCGTCAGCCATGAATTGCGCTATCGCCCCACACATCCGGTTTATATTGATCGTGCGCTTGGTGCCGAAAAATGGGATGTGGAAGGCAAGCGTTACATTGACTTTAAACTTGGTGCCGCCAGCCAACTTTTGGGAAATGCCCGCCCAGAGGTAATGGAAGCCGTCGCACACCAACTGTCAAAAACGCCATATTCGGGCGATTGCCATGCGCTGGAAATCGAATGGGCGGAATGGATCGGCAAGTTGATCCCATCTGCGGATCTTGTGCGCTTCACGGGGTCAGGCACCGAAAGCACTATGTTGGCCCTGCGCCTTGGCCGGGCTTATTCCGGTAAAGATAAGGTCTTGCGCATCGATGGGCATTTCCATGGCTGGCATGACATGCTTTTGAAAGGGTCCAAACCCGGCACTGATATGCCGCCGTCCCAGGGTGTGCCTGGTGCGATCACTGATCTGACAGTGGTTGCGCCCCCTTCCCTTGATGCAATCGAAACCTGCCTTGCGCAAGATAACGATATTGGCACCATCTTTGTCGAAGCATCCGGTGCAAATTATGGGTCTGTGCCGCTGCCCGATGGGTTTCTGCAAGGCATTCGCACCCTTGCAACAAAAGCCAACAAAGTTCTGATTTTTGACGAAGTGATCACAGGATTTCGCTGGTCCCCTGGCGGACGTCAGGCCCTTGAAGATGTCCTGCCAGATCTGACCACCCTTGCAAAAGTTGCCACCGGAGGCCTGCCTGGCGGGGCTGTCTGTGGACGCAGGGACATCATGGATCTGCTTGATCCGGGTAAACCTCTGAACGGATACGCCCCACCCGTCAGCCACAAAGGCACATTTAACGCAGCACCGCTGGTCGCCGCAGGTGCCATTGCCGCCATGAAACTTTTGGCAACGGGCAAAGAACAGGCACAAGCCGACGCGATGGCGCAACAGCTGCGCGATGGCTTTAACGATTGTTTTACCAGACACGGTGTGATGGCCCATGCCTATGGCGACAGTTCCACCTGTCATCTGTATTTTGAGGGCCTTTCCATCGCAGGGAAAAGCGCGGCCGAAATCCGCGCCGTAAACCCTGCTTTGGTAAATGGATTACGCGACGGGCTATTGAAGCGCGGCGTAGATTTCATGTCTTTCACTTCCTGCGTCACGTCATCCATGCACACCGCAGAAATTATCAGTGAAGCCATTGATAAATTTGACGAAACCATCAAAGACCTCATCCAGACCGGAGTAATTTCCAAATGACCACCCTGCCAAATCACGCCCGTACGGTCATCATCGGGGGGGGCGTTATCGGATGTTCCATCGCCTATCATCTGGCGCGCGAAGGCCGCAAAGATATCGTTGTTCTGGAACGTTCAAAACTGACATCCGGCACCACCTGGCATGCCGCTGGTCTTGTGCGTCGCCTGCGCCCGTCCGCGACCCTGACAAAGCTGATCAATTACTCGATTGATCTTTATACCGAACTGGAAATCGAAACCGGCCAGGCCACAGGCTGGACCCAGACCGGATCTCTGACGCTGGCGACGAATGAAGACCGGCTGACCAATATCAAACGTCAGGTGTCTCTTGGTCGTGCCTTTGGGCTGGAAGCCGAAGTTGTGGATGCCAAACGCGCAAAAGAGCTTTGGCCGTTGATTGAGGTTGACGATGTGATTGGCGCGGTCTGGTCCCCGGCGGATGGGCGTGTGAACCCGTCTGACGTGGCGCTGGCCCTGTCCAAAGGGGCCAAATCGCGCGGCGTTCAGATCTTTGAGGACACCCGCGTTACCGGATTGCAGAAGAAAGGCGGACGGATTTCCGGGGTTGAGATCGGGGATCATGTGATAGAAGCGGATGAGGTTGTGGTGGCCTGTGGGCTTTGGTCCCGTGAGGTCGCTGAAATGGCGGGGGCGCATATGCCGCTCTATGCCTGCGAACATTTCTACATGCTCACAAAGCCGCTGGAGGAAGTACAGGCCCTTGGCAAAGGCGCACATCTGCCGACGCTGAATGATCAGGATGCTTTCCTCTATGCCCGCGACGATGTGGAAGGGCTGCTGGTTGGCAGTTTTGAGCCCCACGCCAAGGGCATTTCCACCCGCGATCTGCCCGCCGACTTCAGCTTTGATCTGCTGGATGAGGACTGGGATCACTTCATGCCGATGATGGAAAACGCCCTGAAACGCATTCCGGCGCTTGAAAAGGCCGAAGTGCGGATGCTGCTGAACGGGCCGGAAAGTTTCACGCTGGACAGCCAGTTCATGATGGGCGAAAGCCCCGAAGTGCCCGGCCTGTTCCTGATGGGTGGGATGAATTCCACAGGCATCGCCCTTGCCGGTGGCGCGGGCAAAGCGATGGCGGAATGGGTCATTGCGGGTGAGCCCACAATGGAGCTGAACGAAGCAGATATTCGACGTTTCAGCCCGGAAATGAACGTTGTTGGTGCGCTTGAAGCCCGCATACCCGAGGTTCTGGGCCGCCACTACGACAACCCATATCCCGGACGATCCATGGAAACAGCGCGCGGTCAGCGCCGTTCACCCATTCACACCGGGTTGGTCGCGGCAGGTGCACGTTTTGAAAGCCGGGGAGGCTGGGAACGTGCCGTGCATTTCGGTGGTGAGGACGCCCATCTTCCCCTGACATTTGGCGCGCCCGCCTGGCGTGATCAGGTCGGACGCGAAGTAGACGCGTGCCGGAATGGCGCCGCGATCCTGGATCAGTCTGCCTTTGGCAAGATCATGGTGCAGGGGCCGGATGCCTGTGATTTTCTGAACCATCTCTGTGCCGCGCAAATGGATGTTCCCGTGGGCCGCATTGCCTATAGCCAGATCCTGAATACGCGTGGCGGTGTGGAAAGTGACGTGACTGTTCAGCGCCACGGGCCGGATCAATACCTGGTGATCTGTGGTGCAGGCGAAGTGGTACGCGACATGAAACGTATGCGTGAAACGCGTGGTGATTTCCGTGTGGAACTCACGGATGTGACAAGCGGCTATGCGGTTCTTGGCCTGGCCGGCGCAAAAGCGCGCGATGTTCTGCAAGCGACCACAAATACCACTGTGCCGGATCTGAAACGCTTCCATTTCGCACCGGTTGAAATCGGGCTTGCCCGTGGTTTTGCTGGACGGCTCAGTTTCACCGGCGAAGAAGGTTTCGAGCTATACATCCCTGCAGACATGGCCATGGCGGCCTATGAAGCATTGATCGAAGCAGGCGCAACACATGCCGGGTTGTATGCCAGTGGTTCTTTGCGCATTGAAAGCGGTTTCCGCGCCTTTGGGCACGAACTGACCCCAGGCACAACACCAATGGAAGCGGGCCTTGGCAGTTTCTGCGCCTTTGGAACAGGATTTGTCGGGGAAGAGGCGCTGCAAAACGCAGAGGCACCAACGCGCCAGATCGTATCGCTGTTATTTGATGACGAAAACGCCCTGCCGATCCATGATGAACCGATTTACTTCAACAACAAAGTTGTCGGGCAGATCACATCTGCCGCCTGGAGCAACCATTTCAACCGGTCCGTGGCCCTGGCGATGATCACCGACAAGGATGTTTTCGAGACCGAAAACTGCACCGTCGAAGTTGAAATCGCCTGCACACGCTTCACTGCAAAAACATCCCTAAAATCCGCAAAGGATGCCTTCCATGTCTGATACAATTCGCACAACGCAGGTCGCCATTATCGGCGGCGGCATCATGGGCGTCGCTGCACAATTTCAGCTGGCGGAAAATGGTTGGACCGATACCATTCTGTTTGAAAAGGCGGAACTGACATCCGGATCCACCTGGCACGCCGCCGGGCAGATCGCCCATGCTGTCGGGTCGCGGGTTGCGGGTTGGATCAATAAAACATCGCTTGAAACCTATAAACGCGTTGAAAAGGAAACCGGTCAAAGCATTGGCTGGCACGAAGTCGGTGGCTTTCGTATCGCAACCACCGATGACGAAGTCGACTGGATGAAATCGATCATGGGCGTCGGTAAGCTGCTTGATCTGCCAATGGAACTGGTCGGGCCAGAAGAGGTCGCCAAGGGCAATCCGTTCTATAAGGTAGACGACGTCAAAGCCGCAATCCAGACCTTTGAAGACGGACATATTGATCCAAGCTCTGTCACCATGGCGCTGGCCGCGGCCACCCGTGCGCGCGGTGCGAAAATTGAACGCCACAACCAGGTGACCGGCGCATCGCGTAAGGGCGATATGTGGCTGCTGCAAACTGAAAAAGGCGAGGTTCTTGCAGAACATATCGTCATTGCGGCTGGTTCATATGCCAACCAGGTCGGTGAATGGTTCGGTTTGAAAATCCCGTCTGTTTCCTGTCTGCACCATTACCTTGTCACGGATACAGTGCCTGAATTCGCGGATCGTCCGGAACTGCCCGTGATGCGTGACAATGCCTTTGGTGGATATATTCGGCAGGAACAGAAATCCGGTCTGATTGGTATTTATGAAGGCCATACCTGCCCCACCGTCTGGACCATGCCGCAGGGCGCGCCCTGGAAGGCTGAGAATGAACTGTTTGAGGCGGATTATGACAGCATCGGTGATTTCCTGATGGTCGCTTTTGACAAAATGCCGATCCTTGCGGAACTGGGCATCAAACGGGTTGTGCGCGGGGCGATCACCCATACGCCCGATGGCGGGATGCTGGTTGGGCCAAGCGGGGCGCCAAATGTCTGGCTGTCCTGCGGGTCTTCCATTGGCCTGGCCTGGGGCGGGGGCGCAGGCAAGGTTCTGGCGGACTGGATGGTGCATGGGGAAACCCCGATCAACACCCGCAGCATGGATCCCCGCCGGTATGGGAATTTCGCCAGTGACACTTACATTGTTGAGCGCACGAAAGACGAATTCATGCGCCGCCATGATACGCCTTGCCCAGGGAAACAGTTTGAAAGCCTGCGCCCGCTGAATCGTCATGTGCTGTATGATCGTCTGGCGGCAAAAGGCGCGGTCTTTGGCGAAGTCGCAGGGTGGGAACGCCCGCGTTATTTCGGTGAGATCGGCGAGGTCGAACAAATCGGCTGGGGTCATCAAAACTGGCACGCAAATGCGCAGGCTGAGGCCAAAGCAACCCGTGACGCCGCCGGTGTGATTGATCTCTGCGCGTTTGCTCAGTTTGAAATTACTGGGAAGGATGCGGGTAAACTGCTGGATCGCCTGTCTGCCAATAAGATCCCGGCGAAAGATGGCCGGATGAGCCTGAACCATCTGCTGACAGACAAGGGCCGGTTTGAAACAGAGATCACCATCTGGCGGATTTCAGAAGGTCGCTATTTCACCGGTTCCCCCATTGCGCGTGCAACCCCGGATTTTGACTGGATCAAAAGCCACATTCGCGCAGGCGAAGATGTGCAGATGGTCAATCTATCCCATGACTGGGGCATGCTCGCCATGTCCGGCCCGGCATCGCGTCAGATCCTGTCCGAACTGACCGACGCGGACCTATCCAACAAAACCTTCCCATGGTTGTCCGGTCAGGAAATCACCGTGGCGGGCGTGAACTGCTATGCCCTGCGCGTCAGTTTTGTTGGTGAACTGGGCTGGGAATTACACGCCCCGCTAGAGCAGATGGGCGCAGTTTATGATGCTCTGTTTGAAGCGGGCGAAAAACATGGATTGCGCGATCTAGGCAGTTACGCGTTCAACGGCATGCGGATGGAAAAAGCCTATCGCGCCAGCGGAGAACTGACCACAGATGTCGGTCCGTTTGATGTCGGGCTGGAACGGTTTGTTGTGTCAGAGGCACGCGATTTCACGGGGCGTGATGCGCTGCTGTCCCGCACCCCGGAATGGGAACTGTTTTATGCTGAATTGCATGATGACGAAATTGACATCCACGGCGGAGAACCGGTGCTGTTGAATGGGACGCCTGTGGGTCTGACGACCTCTGGCGGTTACGGTTACAGCATCGATAAATCCCTGGGCTGGCTCTTTGTGAAAAAGGGCACTCCGCGCGATGGGTTGAGCGTGCAGATCTTGAACCGTGAAATCCCTGTCACTGTGCATGAAGATGCTCTGTTTGATCCGCAAAATCTGCGACCAAGGCAGGATGCATGAAAGATGTCTGCAACGCGAAAACCCGTGCTGCTGCGGCAGCCTTCTCATCAACCAGCCCCGCATCAAAATGCCGGAAAACCATTTCTGGGCGAAAATCACGGGGCGCGCATCTGGCGCCCCAGCAAACGCCTAACTCTTGTAACCTCAACGAAGGGCAAATCTGATGTCTGATCTGATCACCGGCGGTGAAGCCGCCTATAATGTGCTGAAAGCCAATGGCATCGACACGGTCTTCGGCCTTTTGGGCGGTTCCATGTTGGAACTTTACGATGCGATGTACCATGATGGTGCGATTTCATATGTCGGGGCGCGCGACGAACGCGCAGCAGGTCATATGGCAGACGCCTGGGCCCGGATGACCGGAAAGCCCGGCGTTGTTCTTGGCGCGCAGGCCGGACCTGGTGTTGTGAATATCGTCACCGCCGTGGCTGAGGCGCAGCTGGCTTATTCTCCGCTTGTGGTGATTGCCGGTGCGATCAGCCGGTGTGATCATGCCAAAGATACGTTTCAGGAGGTGGATCAGGTCGCGCTGTTCGCCCCGATCTGTAAAAAATCTGTTTTGTGTACCGATGCAAACCGCCTCGCGCCTATGTTGGAAGATGCGATCCGGCTTGCGAATTCCGGCCGCAAAGGCCCGGTGGTATTGCATGTGCCGCGCGATCTGTTTTCAGACATGGTGCCAAAAAATGACGCAAAACCCGTGAACATCGCCCGCCCCGGCCCAGCGGCGCCGGAAGATGTGGATGCTATTGCGACCTTGCTCTCTCAGGCGAAGCGTCCGGTCATCTTTGCGGGCGGTGGCTTTAAGTGGGGCAAGGGGCGTGACGCGCTGACCGCCCTTGCGGAAAAGCTGGAAGTGCCTGTTGTGGCGTCCACCGGACATGCGGATGTGATGCGTCATGGGCATCCTTGGTTTGCAGGGCAAGCCGGGCCGCGAGGCAACCGTGTGGCCAGCCGTCTGACGAAAGAGGCCGACGTTATGGTCGTTCTGGGCGCGCGCCTTGGGTTCAATTCCACCTTCCATTCAAATGATTACGTCGGCGCGGATACGCGCATTGCCCATGTGGATCTTGAGGGATCCGCTGTCGGGCGGTATTTCCCGGCGGAAATCGCGGTGCAAGCTGATGCACGCCTAACGGCAGAGGCGATCACAGCCAATGCGAGCCGCCCTAATGCCGACGCCTGGCGTGATGCTTTTAAAACAGACATGGCGTCTTTGCTGGCCGAACGTGAGGAAGAAGCGCAAATCGCAACCCTTCCCATGCATCCACGCCGTGCGCTTGCTGAACTGCGCGAGGCCCTGCCCGAAAACGCGATTGTCACGTTGGACACCGGCAATACCTGTCTGCAGGGCGCTGATCGTCTGGCGCATTACGAACCGCTGTCGTTGATCACCCCGCTTGATTTTGGCCTCGTTGGTTTTGGCCTGGCTGCCGCGATTGGTGCCAAGGCTGCTGCCCCCGATCGCCCAGTTGTGGCGATGATGGGGGATGGCGCCGTTGGCTATACGATGATCGAAATTCAGACCGCCATTCAACACGGTTTGCCGATTGTTGTGGTGGTGCTTGATAACGAGGCCTGGGGGGCTGAGAAGGCCTATCAACAGGAATTCTACGGTGGTCGTTTGCTGGGGGCTGAGATTCAATCGCCACGCTATGATAAGTTCTCTGAACTTTGCGGTGGCAAGGGGATTTGGGTCGATGGCCCGGGGGAACTTGGCGCAGCTTTGACCGCAGCAATCAACAGCAATGAAACCACGATCATTCAAGCAAAAATTGATCTGAAAGCTTTGATGACACTGAGAAAAGATCTGTTCAAATCCAATGATAAATGAACCTGATCTTGTGATTGTAGGGGGCGGCAATGCCGCCCTCTGCGCGGCTATCACGGCGGCGGAAGCAGGTGTACGTGTTCTGATTTTGGAAGGCGCGCCAAAGGAATATCGCGGTGGAAATTCACGCCACACCCGCAATTTTCGCTGTATGCATGATGGGCCGCTGTCGGTGCTGACGGGCACCTATGCTGAAGATGAATATTACGATGATCTGCTGCGCGTGACCAAAGGCAACACGGATGAAAACTTGGCGCGCATGGCGATCCGGGGCAGTCAAGATAGCCAACCCTGGATGGAAGCCCATGGCGTTCGCTTTCAACCATCTTTATCTGGCACCCTGTCTTTGTCGCGCACCAATGCGTTCTTTTTGGGCGGGGGAAAAACGCTTGTGAATGCTTATTACCGCACGGCCGAAAGCCTTGGCGTGCAGGTGCTATATGATGCGCCCGTCACGCATCTGGAACTGGAACACGATAAAATTACGCGGGTGGATTACACCTATCAAGGTGAAAACATGTCACTGTCACCCAAGGCAGTTGTCGTGGCATCCGGTGGGTTTCAGGCAAATATTGAACGTCTGGTCGCGGCCTGGGGGCCAGAGGCCGAAAACTTTTTGATCCGTGGTACACCGTATAATCGCGGCGACGTTTTGTTCGACCTTCTGGATCAAGGGGTGCAATCCATCGGTGACCCGACCCAATGTCACGCGGTTGCGATTGATGGACGCGCGCCGAAATTTGATGGCGGTATTGTCACGCGCCTGGATTGTGTGCCGTTTTCTGTGGTGGTGAATAAACACGCGAAACGGTTTTACAATGAGGGCGAAGATGTCTGGCCAAAACGCTATGCGATTTGGGGGCGTTTGGTGGCGGCACAGGATGATCAGGTGGCTTATTCGATCATTGATAGCAGGTCCAAAGACCTGTTTATGCCCTCTGTTTTCCCGCCAATCACCGCCGACAGCATTGGTGAGCTGGCTGTAAAACTTGGCCTGGATGTTGACGCGCTGATCAGCACCGTTTCTGATTTTAACGCCGCCTGTCAGCCCGGCGATTTCCATCCGACAGAATTGGACGGCGTGGCGACGGATGCACTGGATCCGCCCAAAACCAACTGGGCACGCCCAATTGAGGATGGCCCGTTCTATGCCTATGCACTGCGCCCCGGCGTGACCTTTACCTACCTAGGTTTCAAAGTTGACGAAACCGCACAGGTGCAGGGCCCACATGGGGCCATCCGAAACCTTTGGGCGGCAGGTGAAACCATGGCAGGATCAATCCTTGGTCAGGGGTATCTCGCCGGATTTGGCATGACCATCGGAACCGTTTTTGGCCGTATTGCCGGCAAGGAGGCCGCAGATTATGTCCGCTGACACCATCCAAGAAGCCCGCCGTCAGATCGAAATTTGCAATGCGTGCCGATATTGCGAAGGCTATTGCGCGGTCTTCCCCGCGATCACCCATCAAAAAGCGTTTGCAGATGGGGATATCACCCAGCTTGCAAATCTTTGTCACAATTGCCGAGGGTGTTACTACGCCTGCCAATACACAGAACCGCACGAATTTGCTCTGAACTTACCCAAAGCCCTTGCCGAGGTCCGTCAGGACAGCTGGCAAGATTTCGCATGGCCCCCGCAGTTTGGAAAAGCTTTTCACACGTCCGGCGTCGCAATCACTGTTCTGATCGTTTTATGTTTCAGTCTTTTGTTCGCCCTGTCCCGTATGATTATGCCCATCGGCGGAGAAGGGTTTTACGCGACTTTGTCTCACTCTATGATGGTAGCAATTTTTATGCCTGCGTTTCTTCTGCCCCTTGCAAGTATCGCGATCAGCCTGCGCAAATACTGGCAATATATCGACGGCGGCAAGCTGACCATTGGTGCGGCAAAGGGTGCCTTTACGGATGCCGGTCGCATGAAGAACCTGTCCGGCGGACACGGCGAAGGATGTAATTTTGAAGATGAAGATCGCTTTACAAAACTGCGTAAAATTGGACACCAACTGACGATGTGGGGATTTCTTCTGTGTTTTGCCGCCACATCTTCCGGCACGATCCTGCATTATGGCTTTGATATCAAAGCACCCTATTCCCTGATCAGCCTGCCCAAAATTTTCGGCGTTGCAGGCGGCATCATGTTGACCCTTGGCACGCTAAAGCTGGCATGGCTGAAAACGAAAGCAAATCCCAACCTTGGGGATACGCGTGTCTGGGGGGGCGAAATGGCGTTTATACTGCTGCTGTGCGCCGTCGCGGTAACGGGTCTGGGGCTTTACGCTGCTACAGGAACCGATCTGGTACCCACGCTGTTGGCAATCCACCTTGGCACAGTTCTGGGGTTTTTCCTGCTGATGCCGTTTTCAAAGATGGCGCATGGGTTCTACCGCCTGACCGCTTTGATCGCGGATAAAACCCGTTAGCGGTGATTGCGAGAAATCAGGCTCAGGGTTCATGACCGTGCTCATCATAATGCCCAGCCGCTCGACCTGTGAAGCATCACAGAAAGGATTTCACATCCCAGATCTCTCTGCCGGATGTGCTGAAGTTCATACCCTTCAATCACCTGCACAATCACAGTTTCCGGCTGGGTCAAAAACTATCAAATGCAAACGGATGCACCGAAATATCACCCTTCAGAAACTGAGAGATCATTTTAATTCTCAGCAATCATATCTTCGATCAGGCGGACGACCAGGGCAAAAGGCGCATCACCAAACATCACATTAGAGGTGTCGCACAAGAACTTTTGTTCATAAGCAGACCGCGCGCAAACCGGACGATATGTCAGCGTTTCCTGACTTGCTTTGAAATATAGTCACCCAGACGTTTTGCCTGTTCATCATTGACACGCAATCCCAGCTTGGATCGTCGCCACAAGAAATCTTCCGCACAGTGGACCCATTCATGCTGAATGGCCCAATCAATTTCACGCGCGGTGATATCCTGTCCAAAATTCTCGCCCAAATCATCGATCGTTTGCGCACCGGCAAAGATGCCAGGTGCTTCAGTGCCATATTGCCTGATCAGACGCCGGATCGTACGAGCTTCGAAAAACGGCAATTGTTTCAACAAAGTATCACGCAGCACCTTCACCCCATCGACAGGGAAATCCCCACCAGGCAAGGCAACACCTGCAGTCCAGGTTTCCGTATCGCGCCCCAATGTTTCATCAATATGGCCCAACGCCGATTCCGCCAGCCGGCGATAGGTTGTGATCTTGCCGCCAAAGATATTCAGAACAGGTCCACCTGCAGTTTTATTCACCCGCAACACATACTCTCGCGTTGCCGCTGTCGCAGAACTGGCCCCGTCATTATACAACGGACGAACCCCGGAGTAGGTCCAGATGATATCATCAGCCTCAATCGGTTTCTTGAAATACTGACCGGCAAATGCACGCAGATAATCCGCCTCGGCAACGCTGCATTCCGGCTTTGTATACGGGTCAGAATGTTCCGCATCAGTCGTCCCGATCAGGGTGAAGTCTTCTTCATATGGAATGGCAAAAATGATCCGCCCATCTTCGCCCTGAAAAAAGTAGCATTTGTCATGATCATACAGCTTGTTCACAACAATATGGCTGCCACGCACCAGGCGAATGCTTTCTTTTGTCTGCAATTTAAGGCGCTGCTTGATCACGTCTTCCACCCATGGCCCACCCGCATTCACCAGCATTTTTGCTGTGATCACACGGGGATGGCCATCGTTAGTTTCAACGGAAACCTGCCAATGCGTGCCGTCAAATTCAGCACCGATCACCTTGCTGCGCACCATAATGTTCGCGCCACGCGCCCGGGCATCCCTGGCGTTCAGCAAGGTCAGGCGTGCATCTTCAACCCAACAATCGGAATATTCATAAGCCTTTACCAAATGCTCTTTCAGAGGGGTGCCTTCCGGTGCCACCGACAGATCTACTTTGCTGGTGCCTGGTAGAATTTCCCGCCCGCCCAGATGGTCATACATGAACAGCCCAAGCCGGATCAGCCAGTTTGGGCGACGTCCTTTCATCCACGGCATAACCAATGACAGCAGACGCGACGTGGGTGTGTCACTTTCAAAGCGCATTTCTTTATAGGTTGGCAGCACAAACCGCATGGGCCAGCTGATATGCGGCATGGCCCGCAGAAGGATTTCACGTTCAATCAGGGCTTCGCGCACCAGGCGAAATTCGAAAAATTCGAGATAGCGCAAACCACCGTGAAACAGTTTGGTCGACCCCGAAGACGTAGCCGAGGCCAGATCATTCATTTCGGCCAATGCGACAGAGTATCCACGGCCAGCAGCATCCCGTGCAATCCCACAACCATTGATGCCGCCACCGATGATAAACAGGTCAACAGATTCAGTTTGTTCCGACATTTTGCGTCTCTGTAATGATAAGGTTTGTGTTGGTTTGGCGCGCCGCCTCAGTAAATTCTGCGGGTGGTTGCGCATTCAGAATGACATGGTCCAGATCGGCGAGATTGCAAATACGATAGGGTGCCGCGACCTCAAACTTGGAAATGTCCGCCACCAGGATTTTCTGTCGTGCATTGGCGATAATCGCGCGGGCAACAGCAACTTCGCGCGGATCGAAATCCAAGATCGATCCATCCGGGTCGATTGACGATGTACCAATCACCGCAAAATCCACCTTATACTGGCTGATCGCAGCCACTGCATCTTCTCCGATAACGGCCCCGTCTGACAGACGCACCTCTCCTCCGATCACACTAAGGGATTTCAGACGCGTACCGCGCAGGATGCTGATAATGTTCATATTATTAGACAGGACCATCAGGTCTTTATGTAGACGCAGGGCCTCAGCCACCTGTTCGGTTGTGGTTCCGATGTTGATCGCAACGGATGCCCCATCCGGGATCAAAGAGGCCGCCATGTCTGCAACCGACTGCTTATCCGATATATTATTCAGACGACGTTCCTCATAGGCGCGGGCGGATGTCGATGGTGCGCGCTTCGCTCCGCCATGCATACGCAAAGCCAAACCCTGATCACACAACTCAGCTAGATCGCGACGCACGGTCTGCGTCGTTACGCCCAACTGGCGGGCCAATGCATCGACTTCCACTTCACCGACATGGCGCAGCCCATCAAGGATAATTTCTTGGCGTTCACTCAGAGGCATTTTCATCTTTCACTTGAATTCTTCTTTGCTCGTATGAACAATACTTTCTTCAAATATACCAGAGCATAGTGCATTTTTGTGACAACCGCCCCCTGTAGCGTGATATTATCGCCTAATACGAAATTTTCTGGCGATAATAGTTGCTCATACGAACATGAAAAAGCCAGGTTCGTTCGGACATAATTCCAAGGGAGAAAACAAAATGTGCAGGTTCAGCTGAACTTCCGCCCGGATCAGACCCAGCTTTTTCCGATGGCTGGCTCATTTCAGAGACCAGAGGCAAATCATGAAAACCGAAAGGTCTGGTTCTTTGTGCTTCCCGCCCTATTTCTGGTCGCCTTTCTGATTCTTGTGATCGAAATTCCGTTTGGTATCACCATCGCACTCTCTATGCCGCGCAAAGGGTTTTGGGGGCCTGTAGTTTTATCACAATGACCCTGCCCATGCAGTTCCTATGCAATGCTGTCGGCGCCATGTGGAACATCATTGCCCCAACACTGCATACATGTCGGAACGGCAATCCGCTGTCCTAGATAGATCACCACAGCAAGCCATTTCCCAAAGCTTGTGTGTTGCATTGTCCCTGCAGCCAGCGCGCTTGTCTCGGTTTGTTCAGCTCAACGGGTTGCCCCTGTGGCGCGCAGACCATAATGTTACACAACTGCTCTGACGGCCACCCCGACCAGATGCAGATCGTGAAACATTGAAGAGGGACAGGTTTGGGCGTTCTGGAGACATATCGCCTGCGCATCAGACGCAGGCGTTGGTTGATACGTGCCATTCGCAAAAGACGCGAATTACGTAAGGTTTCCAACCGCACGCATAAAATTCGGGCTGGAAACATACTTCTTTTCAGCACCCTGCGGAACGAAGCCCATCGACTGCCGTATTTTCTGGAATATTACCGGGATCTGGGGGTTCACCACTTTTTGTTTGTCGACAATGACAGCAACGATGGCGGACGTGAATTTCTGGCAGAACAGCCGGATGTTTCCCTGTGGACCACGAAAAGCAGCTACAAAAGTTCCCGCTTTGGTGTGGATTGGCTGACTTGGCTACAATTGCGGTATGCCCATGATCACTGGGCGCTTACGGCTGATGTCGACGAATTCCTAGTTTATCCGTTTTGCGACACACGCAATCTTGGGGCTCTGACAGATTGGCTGGACGCATCCGGCATTCGCAGTTTTGGCGCTATGTTGCTGGATATGTACCCCAAAGGGCCCGTCAATCAGGCACAGTATAAGCCCGGCCAGAACCCTTTCGAAATCGCTTCATGGTTTGATAGCGGCAACTATACGATCACCCGGAACCCAGAGTATAATAATCTGTGGATTCAAGGCGGCGCACGCAGCCGCGAATTCTTCAGTGAAAATCCATTTGAAGCGCCTGCTTTAAATAAGATCCCGCTGGTCAGATGGAGCCGTCGGTATACTTACGTCAGTTCTACGCATGCGTTGCTGCCCCGGGGGCTCAATCAGGTTTATGATCAGGGTGGCGGGGAAAAAGCGTCCGGATGCCTGTTGCATGCAAAATTTCTGGATGGCTTCGCCGAAAAGGCCGCCGAAGAACTGATCCGCAAACAACATTACGCCGGTAGTGTCGAATACCAAGCCTATTCTGACGGTTCAGACGACGATCCCGATTTCTGGTGCAAGTGGTCGGAACGTTATATTAACTGGCGGCAACTGGAAATGCTTGGCCTAATGTCCAAAGGAAACTGGACATGAGTATCGGTGTCGTCATGCTGACGCATACTGCATTTGACCGGGCTTCCCTTGTGGCACGGCATTGGGCGATGAATGGCTGTCCCGTTGTGATCCATGTGGACAAGCGCGTAGATGATGCAACCTATCAGGGTTTTGCGAATTCCCTTGCCGATTTACCAAATGTAAAGCTCAGCGAAAGGCGACATTGCGACTGGGGGACCTGGTCCATCGTTGAGGCAACACAGGTCGCGACCCGAATGTTACTTGAGGGTTTCCAAGATGTCAGCCACGTGTTCCTTACATCCGGTTCCTGCCTGCCTCTGCGACCGGTGCTTGAACTGACAGATTACTTGGCTGCACACCCTCGCACTGACTTCATTGAATCCGTCACCACGGAAGATGTTCCCTGGACTGTTGGTGGGTTGGATATTGAACGGTTCATTCTGCGCTTTCCATTCTCATGGAAAACCCAACGTGGCCTATTTGATCGTTATGTGCGTCTGCAACGCCGGATTGGGTTCCGACGTAAGATCCCAGACGGCCTTTCCCCTCATCTTGGGTCACAGTGGTGGTGCTTGACACGTCAGACCTTGGAGGCAATTCTGGGCAGCCCTCGACGGGCAGAATATGAAAAATACTTCAAAAAAGTCTGGATCCCCGACGAAAGTTATTTTCAGACAATGGTCAGGAAATATTCCGACAATGTTCACAGCCGATCCCTGACCCTTGCTCAGTTCGACTCACAGGGGAAACCCTACATCTTCTATGACGATCACATGGCGCTGTTACGCCGTTCCAATTGTTTTATCGCACGCAAAATTTGGCCCTCGGCAGATGGGCTATATAACACATTTCTGAATGCCAAAACCGGTGACAGCCCCGGCGCAGAACCCAATCCAGGTAAAATCGCACGGTTGTTCAGCAAAGCGACCGAACGGCGGGTGCGCGGGCGCACGGGCCTGACAATGCAAAGCCGGTTTCCAAAACACGTCTGGTACCATGGTTTAACCTCAGCCCCCTATTCTGTGTTTGAAGGTTTTTCCGAGGTCTTTGATGATTTTGAGCCCTGGCTTGCAAGATCTACTGGCGTGAATGTTCATGGCCATCTTTTTGCAAAAGACAAAGTCCACTTTTCCGACCAGCAAACACATTTCACCGGCGGCATTTCTGACAGTGCCACCCTGCGTGACTATCACCTAACCGCCTTCCTTTCTAACCTGATCTGGAATTCGCGCGGGCAACGGCAATGTTTCCAGTTCGGCCCATCTGACAATCAAAAAATCACCCCGGATATCGTCAATGACCCGAACGCTCAGATCTCTGTTATCTCCGGTGCGTGGATTATCCCACTCTTCCGTTCCACCGCCAGCTTAAGTGAGGTCCGGGCACAGGCAGCGAAATTGCAAAAAATCGAAAGTGCCCACCTGGACCTATTGCGTGCAGATACCACCAAAGCACAGGTGAAGATTTGGCCCCTTGCCGATTTCATCGAAGCGCCCAAGGAAAATCTGCAGTCGATCATCGATGAGATGGGGCTACATCTGGGACGCGGCCCGACGAATTACCCTAGTATGACCAATCTGGATGGTCTTGGGCGCTTTCTGCAAAACCTCAAGAATCAAGGCATGCATCCGTGGCTGGCCGGAGAATTCCTAATTTCAGAACAAGCCCCGGCCCGCATTGTTTCAAAACCCCGTTCTTATCAGGTGCCTAAATGACAAATTCCTTTGATTATTTCGTTGTGTTGGCGGAAATGCGCACGGGCTCTAACCTGCTGGAAGCCAATCTGAATGCCTTTGACGGCATCACCTGCCACGGCGAAGCCTTCAACCCCCATTTCATCGGATATCCAAAGAAAGATAACCTGCTGGGCATGACTGCGCCGGAACGTGATGAAGCGCCTGAAAATCTAATCGCTACGATTATCAAAAAGACGCAGGGCCTCGGCGGGTTTCGTTTTTTTCACAGTCACGATTTTCGTGCAGCGGATCGTTTTCTTGATGATCCCCGGTGTGCGAAAATCATCCTGTCCCGCAATCCGGTCGAAAGCTATGTCTCCTGGAAGATCGCCCGGGAAACGGATCAATGGCGCCTAACCAACCACAACAAACGTCGCAGCGCACAGGTGATGTTTGATGAGGAAGAATTCATCACCATGTTGTCCCACCAGCGTGAATTCCGCGCCATGGTTCACCACAAATTACAGACCAGTGGGCAGACTGCGTTTCACATCAGCTATCCCGATCTTCAGGATCTGGATATCATTAACGGATTAGGGCGTTTTCTAGGGGCGGCCACCCCACTGGAAGAACTCGATTCTAAAATTAAAAAGCAAAACCCTGGTCACCTTAGTGAAAAAGTCATCAACTTTTCTGAAATGGAAAGCGTCCTTGCAAAGTCTGATTTCTTTGAACTAACCGAAATCCCCGGCTATGAACCCACACGTGGCGCAAATGTGCCCTCTTACGTCACCGCCGCCAAATCACCGCTGCTGTTTATGCCGGTGCGCGGTTCAGAAACTGACACCATAACCCACTGGATGGCCCAGCTAGATGGCGCCGATCAAGTCACCAGTGGCTACACACAAAAAACGCTGCGCGACTGGAAGAAAGAACATCCCGGGCACGTCAGTTTCACAATGCTGACCCATCCTGCGGAACGCGTTCATACCTCTTTCTGCAAACACATCCTGAACCTAGGGCCTGATACCTATACGGAAATCCGTGATTTGCTGCGGCGCAAATTTGATCTGCCTATTCCCGCAGATACCCCTGGTGACGACTGGACCATTGATCAGCATCGCGGTGCATTTATTGCCTTTCTGGAGTTCGTCAAAAATAACCTAGACGGCAAAACCCCCGTCCGAGTTGATAACACCTGGGCCAGTCAAACATCACAGGTAGAAGGCATCAGTAAGTTCACATTCCCTGATCTGCTTCTCCGTAAATCTGATCTTTCCCAGGGCTTGCAGGATATCTGTAGCAGACTGAACGTATCACCCCCTGCACTTACTGAAGAAATCGACGATACCCCTTATACCCTTGCGCAGATCTATAACGGCAAAGTCGAAACGGCCGTGAAGAAATGTTATACAAAAGATTATGTGAATTTCGGCTTTGGGCGCTGGAACGCCTGACCCTTCAGGCGGCCTGACTGGGCAGGGTTTCCGTCAGAATTGTGTGCAATGTTGTTGGGTCTAGGTTGGCCCGCAGTTTGGCACAAATTCCGCTGTCGCGCATCGTACGTGACACCAGCGCAAGCGCTTTCAGATGTTCGACACCTGCTTCTTCCGGGGCAAACAGCGCAAAAAATAAATCCACTGGCTGGCGGTCAACACTTCCAAAATCAATTGGGGTTTCGGTACGCAGAAAAACGGCAGACACGCCTGTCAAACCAGGCATGCGTGCATGCGGCAAGGCCACCCCTTTGCCAACACCTGTAGGACCAAGGTTTTCACGATCCTGAAGCGCATCCATCGCATCATTTGGTGAAATACCATAAACGCTGGCGGCAACCTCTCCCAAAGATTGGAAGAGGCGTCTTTTACTGGAAACACTTCCAAGCACTTTGATCGCGCCCGGCTGCAGAATCGTCATAAAATCCATCGTGTCTACCTGATCTCAAAGACCTGAGATCAGGTCCGTGCCTCTTATTTCGGATCAATCCAGCCGATGTTTCCATCATCGCGCCGGTAGACGACGTTTACGCCGTCATGTCCTTCATTCCGGAACACCAGCGCAGGGGCGCCAGCCAGTTCCATTTGCATTACTGCTTCACCAACGGACAGGGACGGTATCTTTGTCTCCATCTCGGCGATAATCATCGGCTGCAGCGTTTCCGGCTCTTCAGCTTCTGATTCAGCTCCTGATGCGAGGATATACGAGGAAGCGCCGAAAAGTTCAACCGGCTCAGCCCGTGTATTGTGGTGATTCTTCAACCTACGCTTGTATCGACGCAGCTGTTTCTCCATTTTATCGCCACAGGAATCAAACGCTGCATAAATTTCAGTCGCGTGCGCTTTGGCTTGGGCGGTCAGGCCTGTGGAAAGATGAACCGTTGCTTCACATACATACTCATGCGCGTTTCGGGAGAAAACAACCTGTGCGTCCGTCGGACGTTCGGCATATTTGTCAATGACCGAACCAAGCCCGTCCTTCACATGCACCTGAAGTGCTTCGCCAATGTCAATTTGCTTACCCGTAATCTGGTACCGCATGTAACCTCCTGAAGTTTAAGTGGATGGATGCAAAATTCCCCCGATAAAAGGCGTACAGCATTGTGAAATGATGTTGTAACCGGGTTGTGTTTTTCCGGGCGGTTGCCAAACCTGTTGAAGGGTCAGAGCCGCGAGGAAAGGTACTTCCGTTTTCGGTCGTACGATGATGGAATCTTTAAGCATCCCCTGTATTTGGCGACAGTTCGGCGGGCAATGTCAACGCCTTCCTTGCATAATTGATCAACAATTTCTAAATCCGACAGCGGTGTTTCCCGATTTTCGGCGGCAATCATACGCCGGATTGCCTGCTGCACACTATAGGCCGAAGACACCACTTCCCCGTCTTTCAAAAGAGCCTTCTGAAAGAAGGTAGAAATCGGGTAAACAGACCCGTTAATTTCCACAAACTTTCCAGCCACCGCCCGCACAACGGTTGATGGGTGAACACCCAATTTTTCAGCGATTTTCACGCGTGTCACCGGGGCAATCTGATCCGCTTGCCCCATGATAAACGGATGCTGAATTTCAGCCAAAATCATCATGATCTGAAGCAGGGTTTTACCCCGGAAGTTGACAGCGCGGATCAGGGCATCTGCACGACGTCTGTAATCCTGAATATAGTGCTTTGCTTTGTCATCTTTCATCGCCCTCTGGATCAGCTCATGTTCCAGGTCAAGCTCGGGCAGGACATCTCTGCACAAATGCACATCAACCTCACCATTCGGCTCAGCCTCTATGCAAATGTCAGGCAAAATTTCTTCAGCAAGGGGGGCAAAAGCATCTGCGGGATAGGGCGACACACTCCGGACTTTCGCCGCCAGCCGGATTGCACGCGCCTCAGAGATGCCTTCTCTGGACTTAAGCTTAGCCCAGTCTTCCTTTGCAAACAGATCCAAATTATCCAGAACAATCCGAATGCTTTCCGACGACACGCCCAGATCCGTCAGCTGTATCTTCAGACATTCCGTCAGCGAACGCGCCCCAATACCCGAAGGCTCGCATGCCTGTAATTGCTGGATCGCGGCCTCTGCCTCTCGCGGGGTGCAACGCAGCTCATTCGTGATCTCGTCAATGCTGCTGACCAGATAGCCTTCACCAGACAAATCACCGACCAGATATAGCGCGATATTCAAGATCTTGCCCGACGCATTGCCTTCGGACAGCTGACGCCGCAAACTTTCACCCAAAGTGGTCTGAACAGCCAGATCTTCTGAGAGATCCCCCAGCAGGCTGTTGCGCCGTGGTGGTGTGACTTTTAAAAGAGGGTTTTCAGCAGCTTCGTTGTTGATCTGCTGAACCAGCTCCGTGGTGGGCAGCGCAAGAATCGCAAGGGAATGCGTCAGGCCGGGTGTTAATCCCAGCCGATTGGTCAACCGTAACTGTGTTCCCGCAGACGCCGCCATCAGCGCACCCTCGGGCAACAAAACACATTAAGACATCCGGAAGCTTTCACCCAGATAAACCTTACGTACGTTTTCGTCCTGAACAACTTCATCAGTGGTTCCACTCATCAATACTTTACCATCATGCAAAATATAAGCGCGGTCCACAATTTCCAACGTTTCACGCACATTGTGGTCTGTGATCAACACCCCAATCCCACGTGATTTCAGGTCCGCAACAAGATTTCTGATTTCGCCCACAGCGATCGGATCAACACCAGCAAAGGGTTCATCAAGCAAAACATATTTCGGCCCAGAGGCAAGGCAGCGCGCAATTTCGGCACGCCTACGTTCACCACCGGACAAAGCCAGCGCAGGGGCGCGTCGCAGATGTTCGATAGAAAATTCGGACAATAATTCTTCCAGCTTTTCCATCCGTTTGCGACGGTCTTTGATCGCAATTTCAAGTATCGACAGAATATTGTCTTCAACGCTCATGCCGCGAAAAATTGACATTTCCTGCGGAAGATAGCCAATACCAAGGCGCGCGCGGCGATACATCGGCAATGTGGTGGCGACAGTTCCGTCAATGATCACCTGACCACCTTCAGCATTTACAAGCCCGGCGATCGAATAAAAGCAGGTGGTTTTCCCAGATCCATTCGGCCCCAAAAGCGCAACAACTTCCCCCCGCGCCAGTTCCATAGAAACATCACGGATCACCACCCGCTTGCGATAGCTTTTACGCAGGTTGCGAATGGATAGGCCGCTGCTGCCTTCTGTCACTGTCAGTTCGGGCGTGGCCATCGGTCAATTGCCCCCGGTCTGTAAGATCGTATGCACCTGACCAGACAATTCCGCCTGCCCAGTCCCAAGGTTCACAACCATATTGTTCGCCCCCAGCGCATTGTCACCCTGTGTCAGGATCACGCCACCCTGCATCACAATCTGACCAGATCCGATTGTATAAACGGCTTCGCTTGCTTCGGCTGCTTCGGCACCATTGACCAAAACAACGCCCTGACTGGCATACATTTTAGAAACTTCGCCCGTGGCATTGCCACCTGACGTATATTCAATTCGGACCTGCCCGGCATTCAGACGCATCGTGCCCTGCCCAACAACCACATTCCCCCGAAACGTGGCGCTGCCGTCTTCCTGGTTGATTTCAAGCTGATCTGCCGTGACTTCTACCGGAAGAGAGGCATCATGCTGCAAGCCACCAAAGGCAACCTGGGCCTGTGCTTGTGCCATGCCCGCAAAACCGGCCACAGAAACGCTGAAAATGATCGCTTGCAGAAATCTCTTCATCATTACCTCTATCATCCCCGGTCTTAGTTTTGCGGCGTGTATACCAGCTTCACCCCGCCCTTGAAAACAAGAACATAGGTATTGCCGCCCGGTTCTTCCACCGCAAGTTCCATGCTATTGGCATCAAAACTGCCAAAACGCCCCGTCACAGACACAGGCCCCGGTGCATTCATCACCGATCCGTCCATCGCAGTGTCAAGCTGACCAGTGGTCATTCGCATCCCTGCAGAACTTTCGATTTCAACATCACCGGTCAGCGTAAACACCTGCTCCGCGCCATTCATATGCCCCTGATCTGACATGATATCAAAACGTGTACCTGATGGTGTATCAATCGCCGCACGTAACCCTTCGGCATCCAGCAGCCTAGGGTCAGTCGGGTCAGGGGTTGCCGTTCTGGCCTGTATAGACAGGGCTGTGCCATTTTGCGTGACGCCGGTAAAATTCGGATTGGTCGCTCGTGGCGTTTGCGCCCGTTCTTCGATGTCGCGTTCCGTAAACGGAATTGCCCCGCCTTCACCGGTGCCACGGGAAAACAGAAACATCGTCGACAGCAACGCCAGCGCAGTCAGGGGTAAAAGGATTTTCACCCAAGCGACAAAGCGCGAATATGAATTGGTATTGTTCATCTTGGCCGCGATCTTATCAGAAGGAAAAAATCAGAAAAGTGCGTCAGCAATGATCCGCCTGCACGTTGGGTTGTTTTCAGATCAGTGCGAAAAAATATCCTGATCAGGCCATCCGGTCAGATCCAAAACCGCGCGGGTCGGCAGGAAATCATAGCAGCGCTGTGCAATATCCATCCGACCTTCGCGTTCCAAGCGTTCGTTCAGCTTGTCACGCAATTTATGCAGATACAAAACGTCAGAAGCCGCATAGTTCAGCTGCGCATTGGTCAGCTTTTCAGCGCCCCAGTCGCTCATCTGCTGTTGTTTGGAAATATCCACCGACAGCATTTCCTGCAGAAGGTTTTTCAACCCATGACGGTCCGTGTAGGTCCGGACCAGTTTTGACGCGATCTTGGTGCAATAGACAGGCGCCGTCAGTGCCCCAAATGCGTTAAACATCGCAGCGATATCAAAACGCCCATAATGGAACAGCTTCAGTACGTCTGGATCCGTCAGCATCGCGCATAAATTGGGGGCCTCAGTCTGGTCTTTTTCAACCTGAACCATATGACAGTTGCCGTCACCACCGGACATCTGCACCAGACACAGGCGATCACGATGCGGGTTCAGCCCCATTGTTTCACAATCAATTGCAACAACAGAGCCCAGCGAAAGCCCGTCTGGAAGATCGTTTTTGTAAAGATGATTTGCCATGCCTGCCCTGCCTGAACTCAGCGATCCGCAACAGTTAGAATGTCTTGCCCGCCAATTCAAGTTAATGCCGTGGCACACCATCCGGCCCGACGATGCCACTGATCAGGTTCACCCGGTTCAGCTTTTCTGCCAAACTTCCCCGGTAGGCCCCAATTTCTGATATCCAGGCGCTGCAGGTGGCGGCATTTTCCCGCGTCATCTGAACGCCGTTTTCTACACTGATTTCACGAAACGCCACACGATCCCCGGCCCTGGCCTGGGCAAGCCTGTCCTGGTCACACGTAATCACCGTCGCAATCTTGGGGTACCCCCCCGTGGTCTGGTGATCAGCCAGCAATACGATTGGATCTCCGTGACCGGGAACTTGTACGGATCCACGAATGATCGCTTCGGACGGAATAGACAGGGCATCTTCTGGCGACAATGTCGCGCCATTCAGGCGCATTCCCATGCGATCAAATTCACGGGAAACTTCGAAATCAGCCTGAAACAGAGTCTGTTTTGCCACGTCGGGAAACAGTTCATCCTGCGGCCCCAACACAAGATGGGCAACGCCAGAAAACCGGCTAAAATCCGGAACAGGCAACACGCAATTCAAATCCTCGCGAAGGGCTTGTCCCCGCGGATCGAACCCATCCCCCGCAGCCAGATACCCACCACATAATCCCGATGGTAAATGTGACGATTCACTTCCCAGCCAAGCCTGTGTATCAAATCCACCGACGCACCCCAAATAGCCCCAACTGCCACTTGCCCCAGCACGGATGGTCAGGGTTTTGCCTGCATGCAAAGTAAACACGCCCCAGGGCGCGACGGGCTCTCCCCCAATGGATAAAGCGAACTCTCCCCCGCAAAACCCCAGCGTTAGTGTCTGTTTTGCGGTTACTGCAATACCAGCCAGGGATACTTCAATTGCGTTAAATCCATCCGGCGTGTCGAGCATCGCCGCAAGAATAGAAAACGCCGACCGATCCATCGGGCCGCTTTCAGTAACCCCAAACCGCATGAACCCCATACGGCCCTGGTCCTGCAATGAACACATGGGGCCTGCAAATTTTACATCCAGTGCGCTCATGTTTTTGATCCTCGCATAAGATCATCCTGCGACACGCGCTTAAATCTGATGGTGTCCCCCACCGAGATAGGAAAGGGATCATCGGAAAAGGGTTGGAAAACCTCAAAATCGGTTCGCCCGATCACCCACCATCCCGACGGCATCACCATAGTCGTCACGATACATTGCGGCCCGGCGATCATCACCGCACCTTTCGGAATATCCCGTACGGGTGCCGTTTTACGGGGCAGCTGAATGCTGTCATCCGTGCCCCCGAGATATCCATAACCTGGAGCAAATCCATACATATACAATTTGTAGGTCGCCCCGGTATGTGCATTGATGACAGCATCGGTACTCAGCCCGGTTTGATCAGAAACCATCTGCAGATCCGGTGCGAAACCATCCTCATAGCACGTTGGCAAAACCCACTCGCGCGCTTCAGATGCCTGGGCGCCGCCAACTGATAAGGCAGAAATCGCCTGCATTAGGGTCTGATATTCAGTTTTCAGCGGGTCATAAACCACCAGCAACCCTGTAAAGGATGGCACCAGTTCGCGCACACCGGGAATATTCGCCCTAGTAATTGCACTGTCCATCGCAAGCACATCCGCATGGATGTCTTCACGGATAACGTCACCGAACCGGATCATAACGCCGCTGTCACCGACAGGCTGAAAACGCGGTGTTGTCATTTTACAAAAGCCCCAATCCGGATCCCGGCCTGTTCAAGCCCCTGTCGCAAATCACGCGCCAATTCAACTGCTGTAGGACCGTCGCCGTGCACACAGATTGACCCGGCTTCTAGGGAAATGGGATCTCCTCCAACCGTGGGCATGTTTCCGGTTTGCATAAATTCAATCAACCTTGCGCTGGCGGCCTGTGCATCATGGATCATTGCGCCATCTTGGCCACGCGGAACAAGCAGGCCATTGGGCTGATAACCACGGTCTGCGAATATCTCGGAACAGTAATTCAGCCCACTATCGCACGCGACCTTTTCAAGCTGGGTTCCGGAAATTGTAAGTAAAACCGCATCCGCCCCCAAAACCGCCCGGGTTGCGCGCACAATCGCCCCGGCAATATCAGCATCTTCCGCGCCCCAGTTCGCAAGGGCACCATGCGCCTTAACGTAACGCACGTCGGCCCCTTTCAGGGCAGCGATCCCGCAAAGTGCACCGGTCTGATATGCGACCAGGCGCTCTACCTCGTCGATGGTCAAAGGCAAGCGGCGGCGGCCGAAACCTTCTTTATCGTCAAATCCTGGATGTGCGCCGATAGAAACGCCTTTCGCCACTGCCATTTCAACAGCTTGCAACATGGTCGCCGGGTCACCGGCATGTCCGCCACAGGCAATATTTGCGCTACTGACGATGGCCATCATCTGTGCGTCATTGCCCATTTTCCAAGGACCAAAACTTTCGCCAAGGTCAGCGTTAATATCGATATGTGGCATGAAGTTCCCCTTTGCGTGAAAATTGCACCATGAGGGAGAAGGGTCAAGCAAACATAGTGACTTATCAAAACAGAAAACCCCGGAGAAACGCTCCGGGGTTTTACGTGTATAGTCGTTAATCTGAAGTCAGATCTTATCTGTCGGAACCAGATACGCTTGCTGCTTCGCTTGCAAACCATG
>NZ_JBMYXF010000032.1:0-36880 GCF_049608145.1 Halocynthiibacter sp. | reverse complement strand
AGTTCCGCATCATCCATATCGGCCATATCGCGGCCTTTGAACTTGATGGAACCGCCGACGATTGATCCGTTTTTGCCAAGATCGCGCATGACGCCAAGCGCCACGGTGGATTTGCCGCAACCGGATTCCCCAACAAGGCCAACCGCCTCGCCAGGGGCGACGGAGACAGAAAAATCCATCACCGCCGGGATTTCATGAAGCCGGGTAAAAAAGCTGATGGAAAGCTTTTCGATTTCAAGAACCGGGCCGTCGTATTCAGGCTGTTTGTTCATCGTACTCTCCTATCAGTCTTTCATTGCTTCTTCGCGCAGGCCATCGGCCAGCAGGTTCAGACCCAGCACAAGGCTAAGAAGCGCAAATGCAGGGACGATCACCGGATGGGCGTAAGCACGTAGAAGGCCGCGACCAAGGTTAATGGTTGTGCCCCAATCCGGGCTGTTGGTTTCAAGACCAAGGCCAAAGAAACCCAAAGTTCCCAGAAGGATGGTGGCATACCCAATGCGCAGACAGAAATCCACGATCAACGGGCCACGCACGTTGGGCAGGATTTCCCAGAGCATGATATACCAAGGACCTTCACCACGGGTTTGACCCGCTGCAACATAGTCACGGGATTTGATGTCTAGGGTCAGGCCGCGCACGATCCGGAACACAGTGGGCGAGTTCACGAACACCACGGATACGAACACCACAAGGATGTTTGGATCAGGGTTAAACGCGTCCAAAGCTGCGGGCAGGATGCTGATCGCGCTGTCACCGCCGTTTTGCGAGATGAACGACAGGTAAATCCAGCCGCCAATGACCCAAAGCGCGATGAGGATCGGGTTCCTTTTGCCCGGATCTGTGTAGTAGCGCGAATTGAACAAAACCGTCAGGAAGATCAGCGGGAACAGGAACAAGACAGCTGCCATATATTGCGGCAGGCCGGTTGCGACGATTTCCTTTGTTACCAAGAGGTAGAACAACAGGATCACCGGGAAAGCCAAGATCAAGTTGGCCAGGAACGACAAGACAGTGTCAAGTTTACCACCGAAGTAACCCGCAGGCAGACCCAAGGTGATGCCAACCATAAAGGCCATCAATGTCGCAAGCGGTGCGATCATGATCACGATGCCAGACCCATAGATCATACGGGAAAACACGTCGCGTGCCTGCTTGTCGCCACCCAATAGATAATGACCTGATCCGTCAGGCAGGGCTTCGCCGGGCAGGGCGTGTTTCATAGAGACCTCAAAGAATTGAGGTTCATTTGGCATCAACCAGCCAAAGACATTTGAGAACAGGGCAGCAAAGACCCAGAACATCACAATGCCAAAGCCGATCATGCCAACGGTTGAGTCAAACAGTTTGCCGTAAAGGCCCAGTTTGCGTTTGTTGGAAATTGAGATCCAGAAGGTTGCGATAAGCGCAATCCATACGGGGCTCAATTGAAGGAAAATGCGGGTGATCACGCCACCCCAGGATAAAGTTTCCATCTTTCAGGCTCCCTTAAGAAATGCGGATACGCGGGTTGAGGAAAACATAGCCAATGTCAGAGATCAGCTGCGTCAGCAGCACGACCACAACAGAGACCACAGAGACCCCCAGCAACAATTCGATATCATTGTTGCCCGCAGCCTGAACAAGCGCCCAGCCGAAACCTTTGTAGTTAAACAAGGTTTCCACGATGACGACCCCATTCAAGAGCCAAGGGATTTGCAGCATGATCACGGTAAAGGGCGCGATCAAAGCGTTGCGCAACGCGTGTTTCATCACGATTGTACGGAAACCAAGACCTTTAAGGCGCGCGGTGCGGATGTATTGCGCGGTCATGACTTCGGTCATGGATGCACGTGTCATCCGGGCGATATAGCCCATGCCGTATAGGGAAATGGTGATCACGGGCAGGGTAAAGTTCTCAAGGTTAGGTTCTTCCATCGCCTTGGTGGCGCTGCCCTTAAAGATCTTCCAGCCAACACCGGATGCAAAGAAGGTGATCAGCAAAACACCGGATACATATTCTGGCGTCGCGGTGGTGATGATCGATAGGGTGGATAGGGAGCGGTCAGTGCGGGATCCTTCACGCATGCCGGCCAAAACGCCGATGATCAGGGAAGATGGCACCATGACGATCAACACCCACATCATGAGGTAACCTGTCAGGCCCAATTTCGTGGCAATTACACTTGAGACTTCATCATCTAACGCTGTGGAACGGCCCCAATCACCTTGCAAAATACCGCAGTAATTTGGCGCATCTTCGGCCGCTTGACCGGGCGCAATACAACGTCCTGTGACCTTACCTTCTTCATCTGTAAATGTGAAACCGGGCGCGATACCAAGCCATTCGCCGTATTTTACATACAAAGGCTGCGCGTATCCGCGTTCCGCAAGCCAGCTGGTGACCTCAGTGTCGGACATCCGTTGGTTGCCTTCGCTTTTCGCGAGCTTTTCCAAGTTTGGATAAAGGTTGGTCAGCCAAAACACCACAAATGTTAGGCAAAGCGCCGTGAGGATCATTATCCCCAGGCGACGTAGTATAAATAGTCCCATGTTTTCCCCGCTGTCAGCTGACTGTCGTCAGATACGTATGAACTGCGCCGTTACTCGGCGTCTGTCGCTGGCTTTAGCGTGCCCTGGCAATTCTGAAAAAACGCGATTTCAAGCGTTCTGCGTCCTATGACCACCTTGGCGAAACGGGGCCACACTGCAGCCCCGTCTGTTTTTAAGTGACCTGCAGATTATGCAGAGAAGCCCCACTTATAGTGGTGATGTTCAAAGCCGATGTGGGCTTCTGCGCCGTGTACACCTTCAACAGTGTGACGGTACAGTTTGCGCCAGTATGGCTGAATGGTTACAGCTTCTTCTTGGATCAGCGCTTCCATTTTCGCCATGACTTCGCGGCGTGCATCCGCATCCGCAATCGCCAAAGCTTCGGTCAGAAGTGCGTCGAACTCGGCATTGGACCAGCTGAATTCGTTCCATGCTTCGCCTGAACGATAGGCCAGCGCGTGGATCTGTACGCCAAGCGGGCGGTGGTTCCAGTTGGTGCATGAGAACGGGTATTTCGTCCAGTCGTTCCAGAAGGTGGAACCAGGAAGAACAGTCCGCTTACAAGTGATGCCCGCATCGTTCAGCTGTGCTGCAACCGCGTCACAGGTATCGGAACGATAGCCGCCGTCGATGGAAATCAGCTCGTGCTCAAAGTCACCCATGCCAGCTTCGTCCATCAGTGCTTTCGCAGCTGCACCGTCAACAACCTGTGGAGGCAGTGGCGCATATTCCGGGTGAACTGGGGAAACATGGTGGTTTTCAGCAACATCGCCATTGCCGGATAGGCCCAGCTCAAGACAGATCGCGTTGTTTACCGCCATTTGCAGTGCTTTACGTACACGCTTGTCAGCATATACTTTCACACCGTCAATTTCTGCGTTCTGGTTCGGACGTACCACAACGGTTGCCGCTGTTGTCACTTCGGACTTCACGAAATCAAGGCTGTCGAGGATCTCGATGAATTCACCTTCAGAACGGTGCAGCATGTCGACTTCTTCACCTTCCATCGCAGACAGATATGCCGCAGGGTCGGTGCCATAGTCGATATACTCAACAGCGTCGAGGTAAGGGCCGCCATAAACTTCGGTGCCCCACCAGTCCATGCCATTGCGCTCAAGACGGGCTTTCACGCCAACCTCAAGTTCAGTGACTTTGAATGGGCCAGTGCCAACCAGATCCTGAGCAGGTGCTTCTGGGTCATAGTCTTTGTGCACCACCGCAGCAGGGTAGTCAGAAAAGCCAGGGATGATTGAGATATCCGGGCGTGGCATAGTGACAACAACAGTGTGGCTGTCTGTTGCAACAGCAGCACCTTCGATCATCTTGCCAGTTGCTTCGTCCACGAGTGTCGCCATACGGCCCGCCATGGAGTTCGCATCAACGCCTTTATCACACCAACGCGCAATGTTGTTCACGACATCATCGGCGGTAAAGTCAGAACCATCAGACCATTTCACGCCCTGACGTACTTTCAGTGTGTAAACGGTTGCGTCTTCATTGGCTTCCCAGCTGTCGAGCAACATGCCACGGAAAGAACCATCGTTGTTGTATTCAACAAGATATTCCAGTGTGCCGCGTGTCATGTTGCCGATTTCGGACCAGTCAGCGGTGCGTGTGTCTTTGGGTGCGCGCACTTCCATTTGAACACGCAGGGTGCCGCCAGGTTTGATGTGACCATCCGCAAGGGCTTCAGACGGAGCAACCGCGCCGATCAGGCCATAAGCCGCAGTTGCGCTTACGCCAAGTGCGGTAGAGCGGGTCAGAAATTCACGACGGCTGAGTTTGCCTTCAGTAAATTCCTTCGCATACATATCCGCAGCCGGATGCATCTTGTTTGAAGTTGTGGTTTTAAGCGTCATCTTTTTCTCCCTGTGACACGTTTATTCTAAGTTGCTTGGCCGATGATCCGTCGTTTGCGGATAAGGCCGGTCTGAAACACAGATCCGGCAGGCCCTGATAGGGGGGCTCTTTTTGAATGCGGCAGCAAGCAGACTAATTTTGTTACTTCGCCATTCGGCACCAGAAATCCGCCGGGGTCAATGTTTACATTCGGCAGATAAGGGTTTGTTTGCGACATTTCCTAATCAAAAAAGCGACACTCTCGTGAAAGTAGGGTGTTTGCGGTGCCCTGCTACGCGTTCGGTTGGATGGATGGAGAGATTTTGTGAAATTTTCTGTCGTAAAGGGTGGATTGCGTCAGAGAACAGATTTTCGATCACACCATGTCTTTGTTTCTTAGGGGAGAATCCCAATGTCAGACAGATTCGCCCGGTAGGTCTAGGATGTTCCAGCCGGACATGCGTTTGCGAAACCAGGTGCGTTGGCGTTTTGCGTATTGGCGCGAGGAAATAACCGCCGCATTTCGGGCCTCGTCAAGCGTCAGATTTGCGTGAAGGTAAGACATCAGTTCCGGTGCGCCGATTGCCCGAGATGACAAAAGCGCGGGATCCCAATGGGGCTCCATCATGCGGGCCTCTTCAAGAGCGCCGCCATCCAACATCAAATCAAATCGCTTTTCAATACGTGCATTCAGCCAGTCCACATTTGTATTCATGACAATGGGAAATGTGTCAGTGACCGGCAACAGAGGCGGGGGCGTGTCGTCTTGCCAGGATGCAATACCCCGGCCCGTTGCGCGTAGAACTTCCCAAGCACGTTGTACCCGCACGGGGTTTTGCAGATCAATGCGGGCGGCACTTTCAACGTCCAGCTCAGCGATCATTGTATCCAAACCACCTGATGCGAGAAGGGCGTCAGCCTCGGCACGGATTTCTGTCGAGGTGGGCGGGATTTCGGCGAGGCCTTCACAAAGCGCGCGAAAATACAGACCTGTTCCGCCGACAATAACTGGGCGGGGCTGATCTTTGCCAATAAATGGTGCGATATCACGCAGCCAGGCACCTACGGAATAGTCCTGATCAAAAGGGACATGACCATAAAGGCGATGCGGGGCGCGTGCTTCTTCATCGTCTGAAGGCCGCGCAGTCAGGATGCGCCAACCACTATAAACCTGTAGCGCATCCGCATTCACGATGATTCCACCGCCACGTTCCACGATTTCAAGGGCAAGTGCTGATTTACCTGACGCGGTCGGACCAGCGATCAGGACAGGCATGTCATCAGGAATATCAAAAGGCAGGCTCCGCATAGCCTTGGTTTAGGCGGTGATGCGATTGGGGTCAAACCGCTGTCTGGCAAAAAATCCGCAAACTTACGCCAGGATGGTGTGAACGCTGTTGTGTCTGGGCGCGAGGTCTGACATTTTAAGCCAGTTTCAAAACATATGACACACAGATACCCTCGTAAACTGTGCCACAACCGGGAGACACCAGATGTCAGGTGACAACCAAAGCGCGCCGCAAGCCGATACTGCGGAAAATCCAGATAAAACAGCATTTAAGCGTGTGATGCTTAAAATTTCAGGTGAGGCGCTGATGGGCGACCAGGGCTTTGGCCTACACCCACCGACAGTGGAACGTATTGCACGCGAAGTGCAGACAGTTCAGGCCATGGGCGTTGAAGTTTGCATGGTTATCGGGGGGGGCAACATTTTCCGGGGCCTTCAAGGGTCTGCCCAGGGGATGGAACGCACCACTGCGGATTACATGGGGATGCTGGCGACTGTTATGAACGCGCTTGCGATGCAGGGCGCATTGGAAAGCCTTGGCATCCATTCCCGCGTAATTTCCGCGATTCCAATGGACCAGGTTTGTGAACCCTACATCCGTCGTCGTGCCGTGCGTCACCTTGAAAAGAAACGGGTCTGCATCTTTGCGGCGGGGACAGGGAACCCTTATTTCACCACCGACACAGCTGCGACCCTGCGTGCGAACGAGATGCGCTGCGAGGCGATCTTTAAGGGTACAAAAGTGGATGGGGTTTATGATAAAGACCCTGCAAAACATGACGATGCTGTACGCTATGATGACATCACTTATGACGAGGTTTTGCAGAAACACCTTGGCGTGATGGATGCATCCGCGATTGCGCTTGCACGGGACAATGATTTGCCAATTATCGTCTTCTCGCTAGATGAACCCGGTGGTTTCCGCGGTATTCTGGCTGGCGAAGGCACCTATACACGCGTGCACACTTAACGCTATATATACCAAAAGCCTGATGCGACACGCGCGTCGGGCAAGGTGACATACGATGTGACCGACAGGCCAATAAACTAAAGAGAGACTGAATATGTCCGATGATTTCATGCTCGACACTGATGATCTGCAACGCCGTATGGATGGCGCGATGGGGTCTTTGAAAACCGAATTTGCATCCCTGCGTACAGGACGTGCATCTGCTTCTATGCTGGAACCTGTGATGGTAGACGCCTATGGTTCGCGCACACCTGTGAACCAAATCGGCACCGTGAACGTTCCAGAACCGCGTATGGTAACCCTGAACGTTTGGGACAAGGCGCTTGTTGGTCCTGCTGAAAAAGCGATCCGCGAAAGTGGTCTGGGTATTAACCCACAGCTGAACGGCACAATTATTATGCTGCCAATCCCTGAGCTGAACGAAGAACGCCGACGTGATCTGACGAAGGTTGCTGGCGGTTATGCCGAAAATGCGCGTGTTTCCGTGCGTAACGTACGTCGCGATGGCATGGATCAACTGAAAAAAGCCAAAAACGATGGGTTGTCTGAAGATGACCACAAAATCTGGTCTGACGAGGTGCAGGAGCTGACCGACAAAGCCATCGCGGCTATCGATAAGGCGCTTGAAGTGAAGCAAGAAGAAATCATGCAGGTCTGATCGGGAAAAGCAGGGGGATGTCTCCAGCTTTAACGTTCATTAACCTTAAATTGGTTTCATTGCATCACCAGAACATTCCGAAAAGGGGCGCTTTTGTCTGACAATTCATTGAACACCGCGACCAGTCTGCCAGACGCGGAGGTCCTTGGCACGCATGGCGCTGAACATGTTGCGATCATCATGGATGGGAACGGTCGCTGGGCTACGCAAAAGGGCAAGCCCCGGTTGTTTGGCCACAGGGCCGGGGCAAAGCGTGTTCGTGAAATTGTCGAAAGCTGCCCTGATTTCGGTGTGAAGTATCTGACGATCTTTGCGTTTTCGACTGAAAACTGGAAACGTACGCAAGCCGAAGTTGCTGGTCTGATGTTGTTGTTCCGGCGCTATATCACCAAGGAAGCCCAAGCTCTGAATGAAAAGAACGTGCGCGTGCGCTTTATTGGCGACCGGGTGCGGCTTGATAAGAAACTTCAGGGGTTGATGGATGAACTGGAAGAGTTGACCAGTGGCAACACATCTGTGAACCTGACTATTGCGATCAATTACGGTGGCCGTGACGAAGTTGCCCGTGCGATCAAAGATATCGCGCGCGATGTGCGGGATGGTGATTTGGATGCGGAAAGCGTGAATGAAGATACGCTTTCAAGTTATTTAGATACAATGGTTTTACCTGATCCTGACTTGGTTATTCGCACGTCTGGCGAAGCGCGGATTTCCAACTTTCTGCTTTGGCAGTCAGCCTATGCGGAATATGAATTTATTGATACGCTGTGGCCGGATTTCACCCGTGAAATCTTTGCCGAAGTACTGGAACGATTTGACGGCCGTGATCGCCGTTTTGGAGCATTAAAAACATGAGCCAGTGGGATGATCTGAAGCCGCGCGTGATTTCTGCGCTGGTGATGGCCGTTGCCGGAATTGTTGTGACGTTGTTTGGCAGTATTCCGTTCGACATTCTGATGTTGATGGTTGCCCTAATCGGTCTGCGTGAACTTTGGATGATGATCCGAAAACGCCTTGGCAGCCCGATTGATATCATGATCTTTTTTGCCTATGCGTTTATGATTATCGCGGGCTGTTTGGCCTTTGCCATTGTCCGTGCGCAGGGCGGGGCGTCTGCTGTGTTTTTCCTTGCTGGTGTCGTTGTTGTGTCTGATATCGCAGGGTATTTTGCGGGCCGTCTGATTGGTGGTCCGAAATTTTGGCCGCGTGTCAGCCCGAAAAAAACCTGGTCTGGTACGATAGCGGGATGGCTGGGTGCAGCCGTTTTGGGGGGATGTGTTACCCTCTATATGATCTCAACCCAGGACATTCATGCGATGTCTGGCATTTGGTTTATGCCATTGGTTGCAGCGCTTCTCGCATTTGCCGGTCAGTTGGGCGATATCGTTGAAAGTGCGATCAAGCGTCGGTGCGGTGTTAAAGACAGCGCGGATCTGATCCCGGGTCATGGCGGCGTTTTGGACCGGTTCGATGCGATGATTGGTGTTGGCTTTGTTGTGGCTGTCCTTCTTCTGATAACGCAGGGCTAAGGCTGTTATGCCACGACGTATTTCGATTTTTGGCGTGACCGGATCAATCGGCCAAAGCACCGTTGATTTGATTAAGCGCGACCTGCGATCCTATGATATCGTTGCCGTTTCTGGCGGTCATAACGTGGCGCAATTGGCGCGGGATGCAATTGACCTACAGGCTGATGTTGCGATCACTGCCTATGAACACCACTTGGACGACCTGAGTGCAGCTCTGGCTGGCTCCGGCGTTGAGGCGGCCGCAGGTACAGCAGCTTTGCTGGAAGCCGCCGACCGCCCGACCGACTGGTGCATGAGCGCGATTGTCGGGCTTGCTGGGTTTGAACCGGGCTTTCGCGCATTGAAACATGGTGGCACGCTTGCGCTTGCGAATAAGGAAAGCCTTGTGTCAGCTGGTGCGTTGCTGCGGGAAGAAGCAAACAAATACGGCGCGACGATCCTGCCTGTCGACAGCGAACATTCTGCAATTTTTCAATCTCTTATTGGTGAAGATATCAGTGCTGTTGAACGGGTGATTATTACTGCGTCTGGCGGTGCGTTCCGGGACTGGCCGCTGGAGGATCTGACAGGCGCGACGTTGCAACAGGCATCTTCGCATCCGAACTGGGACATGGGGCAGCGCATCACAATTGACAGTGCGTCTATGTTTAACAAGGCGATGGAAGTTATTGAAGCGAAGGAATTATTTGATTTTACGCCTGATGAAATAGAAGTCCTTATTCACCCTCAAAGCATGATTCATGCGATGATCGGGTTCAATGATGGCGGGCTTATGGCCCATGTTGGTCCGGCGGATATGCGTCACGCGATTGGATTTGCTTTGCATTGGCCGGATCGCACGTCCTTGCCGGTTGAACGGCTGGATTTTGCCCGTATCGGACGGTTCGATTTTCGCAACGCCTGCGAGACCCGATATCCTGCCCTGCGCCTGGCGCGAGAAGTCATGAAAATGGGCGGGCTGTCTGGTGCCGGATTTACTGCCGCAAAAGACGCGGCCCTTGATGCATTCATTGCCGGGCGTTGTGGCTTTATGGATATGGCGGGAATTGTTGAAGATGTGTTAAGCCGTCTTTCACGAAATAATGAATATGGTTGCGGTGCATTGTCACTTGAAGCTATTCGCGCAACTGATCAACTTGCACAGACATATGCCGCTGAGATTATCGCGGCACGCGCGTCCTGACGAAAGGTTCCGGCTTTGGATATTACGATGTTGTTTTCAGCCCTTGGGGGCGGTGTCTGGACTGCGGTGATCTTTATTATCGCTTTGTCCGTAATCGTGGCTATCCATGAATATGGGCACTATATCGTTGGCCGCTGGTCTGGCATCCATGCGGATGTGTTTTCCCTTGGTTTTGGTCCGGTGATCTTTGCTCGTACTGACAAACATGGCACGCAATGGCAGATTGCACTTCTGCCTTTGGGCGGGTTTGTGAAATTTGCAGGTGATGCGGATGCGGCGTCTGCAGGTCAGGACACGGATACGATGGCCGCTCTGTCAGCAACAGAACGCCGTCGCACGATGCACGGCGCGCCGCTTTGGGCGCGTGCTGCGACAGTTGCAGCGGGTCCTGTGTTTAACTTCATCCTGTCGATTCTGGTTTTCTTTGCGCTATTTCTGTTTTCAGGCAAAGCAATTGATCCGATCACCGTGGGGGATATTCGTGCATATCCACAGGCGGAAACCTCTCTTTTGAAGGGGGATCAGATCCTTGAAATTAATGGCATGACACCGCCGGAAGAACGTATAGCATATCGCGCTTTTATAGACGCGCTGCCTAAAGATTCACTGATCCCCTACACCGTAACGCGCGATGGCAACACGGTGATCGTCATGGCACCGCATCCATCTCCGCCCGCGGTATCTATGGTCGTTGCCAGATCTGCAGCGCGGGATGCAGGGATGCAGGTTGATGATGTTGTTACGGCTGTGGATGGCGTCGCGGTGGCCAGTTTTGATCAGATGCGCGACATTATTCTGGCGTCCGAAGGTCGCCCGGTTGTGCTTGATGTCTGGCGTGCAGGGGACATGCTTGAGGTGACACTGTCGGCTCGGGAACGTGATCACCAATTAGAAGATGGAACATTTGAGAAGCGCTGGCAGATCGGCCTGACGGGTGGGGTGTTGTTTACGCCTGCCACAGAAGGGGCTGGTGTTTGGGACAGCGCGACCGCTGCGGTCAGCCAGACCGGTGCCATTATCACAGGGAGCCTGACTGGCCTGTACCATATCGTCGTCGGCACGATCAGCACATGTAATCTGAATGGTCCGGTTGGCATGGCGCAGAACGCGTCTGCCTTTGCTGAGTTGGGGATCACAGATTTCATACGCTTTATTGCGCTCTTGTCGACTGCGGTTGGCCTTTTGAACCTGTTTCCGATTCCGGTTCTGGATGGCGGTCATCTGGTGTTTTTTGCTTATGAAGCGGTGACCGGAAAGCCCCCCGGTGAAAAAGCGCTGCGTTTCTTGATGACGCTTGGTCTGACTGTGATGCTGACTGTGATGGTCTTTGCCCTTGGGAATGACTTTTTCTGCAATTAAATTCAGGTGTTTCATGGCCTTTATCTGCGGATTTTCGCGATCCGCAGACACTGAGTTTTGACAAGCGCTTTTGCAGTCGTTACTCAGGGTTAAGTTTTATACGGACGGGGACCCATGAGCAGCTATTTCAAGACACGGAAAACTGTAAAAGCCGGGCGAATTTTGCCTGCTACAGTCGGATTTTTTCTTTTAACCTCAGCTGCTTCTGTGGTTGTTCCTGATGTCGCTTTTGCCCAGCAATACCGGTTTAATTCGGTAGATGTTACTGGCAATCAGCGCATTGAAGGCGCGACGATCCTGACATATGCCGGAATCGCCCGCGGCGAGAGCGTTTCTGCTGCCCGTTTGAACGATGCCTATCAGCGCATTCTGGCCAGCGGTTTGTTTGAAAGCGTTGAGATCGAGCCGCGCGGTTCACAGCTTGTGATTAAGGTCGTTGAATTTCCGACGATCAACCGTATCAGCATTGAAGGCAATCGCCGCCTGAAAGACGGTGATCTGATGGCTGCGCTTCAATCCCAGCCGCGCCGTGTGTTTAGTGCCTCTGTTGCCGAAGCCGATGCGCAAACAATTACTGAAGCTTACAGTGCGGCGGGGCGCTTGGCCGCGACAGTGGAACCTCGTATTATCCGTCGATCGAATAATCGTGTCGATCTGGTGTTTGAAATTACTGAAGGTCGCGTTGTCGAAGTCGAACGTCTGAGCTTTGTAGGCAACCGTGCCTTTTCCGAACGTCGTTTGCGTCGGGTTCTGGAAACCAAACAAGCTGGTTTTTTCCGTGAATTAATCCGTGCTGACAGCTTTATCGCAGATCGTATTGAATTCGATAAGCAAGTGCTGCGCGATTTCTACCTTTCTCGCGGTTACGTTGATTTTGAAACACTTTCTGTGAACTCTGAACTTGTGCGTGCCCGTGACGGTTTCCTGGTGACATTTAACGTACGAGAAGGTCAGCAGTTCCGTGTGGGCGAGGTGACGGTGGTTTCCGATCTGGAAGAAGCGGATCCGGACCTGTTCCTTGATGAAACACGGATGAAGTCGGGTGCGGTTTACGCGCCGGCGCTGATCGAAGAAAACATCGCCCGTCTGGAACGTTTGGCCATTCGTGAAGAAATTGATTTTGTGCGGGTTGAACCCCGTGTGACACGCAATGACGAAGACCTGACTCTGGATGTGGAATTTGTCCTGACGCGCGGTCCACGTGTGTTCGTGGAACGCATTGACATTGAAGGCAATAACACCACGCTTGACCGGGTTGTCCGCAACCGTTTCCGTGTGGTGGAAGGCGACCCTTTTAACCCGCGCGAAATCCGCGAATCTGCGGAACGTGTTCGCGCGCTGGGGTATTTTTCCAATGCGGAAGTGAACGCGCGTGAAGGGTCATCTGCGGATCAGGTTGTGATTGATGTGGACGTGGAAGAACAACCAACCGGGTCTTTGTCGTTTGGTGCCAGCTATTCCGCAGACAGTGGTGCCGCGTTCACCATCGGTTTCTCTGAACGTAACTTCTTGGGGCGTGGTCAAACCATTGCCGTTGATCTGAATACAGCGTCCAGCAGTCAATCAGGCACATTCCGTTTTGTTGAGCCGAACCTTCTGGGGCGTGATTTGGCCTTTGGTTTGAACCTTGGTTACGTCACAACAGATTCTGATAACTCTACGTTCGATACCCGCCGTATCAATCTGTCACCTTCTCTGACATTTCCCGTGTCCCAGAACGGACGCCTGCAGGTGTATTATTCACTTGAACAAAACAAGATCTTCGACGTTGCGGCCGGGCGCAGTCAGCTTTTGATAAATGATCAGGCCGCAGGTGCACAGATCACCAGTGCGATCGGGTATAACTATAGCTTTGATACCCGTCGGACCGGTTTGAACCCAGACGCGGGTGTTGTTTTGCGCTTTGGTCAGGAATATGCTGGATTGGGTGGGGATGCGAAATATATCCGTACCACTGCATTACTGGGGGCAGAAACCAAAATCTGGAATAATGATGTTACTGTGCGTGGTATTCTGGAAGGTGGGGCGCATCATTCTCTGGGCAATACAAACAGTACCGTACTTGATCGTTTTTCCCATTCCAGCAGCCAGTTACGGGGTTTTTCATCGAATGGTATTGGGCCATTTGATGCGGGTGATCATCTGGGCGGCAATTATTACGCCTATGCACGTCTTGAAGCTGACTTTCCGCTTGGATTGCCCGAAGAATATGGCATTACCGGCGGTCTTTTCTTAGATGCGGGTTCTGTTTGGGGGCTTGATGACGACCTGGGTGGCGTGATCGACGACGATTTCGATCTGCGTGCGACCGTTGGTTTTTCGGTCTTCTGGGACACGCCCTTGGGCCCGTTACGGTTTAACTTTTCCCACCCGCTGCAAGAAAGTGCCAATGATGAGACGCGCAGCTTTGATCTGACGATCTCAACGCAGTTCTGATATGGGATTTGCAAAGAATACTCCGGGCGGCGGCCAATGGTTTTTGCCCGGCGTGATTGCGTTTTCACTGTTGCTTGGATGCGCAACAGCTACAACTGTTTTTGCGCAGGACACCGAAGCGGTTGAACAGACTGGTGATGTGGTGGTCGAAACCGATCTGATATCGCCGCTGCTGACAATCGAGCAAGAGCTGTTATATGCGCGGAGTGCGCTTGGCCGCACTCTTGAAGCGATGTTGAATGATGAACGTGGCGTATTGCAAAGCGAAAATCAGGTGATTTTTGACGCTCTTTCTGCGGAAGAAGGTAAATTGGTAATCTTGCGGTCCACAACTGACCCGGAAGCCTTTTCTATCCTTGCGCGAGAATTTGATGACCGGGTTCAGGCCATTCGTGCGGAACAGGATCAAAAACTGCGTGCACTGGTTCAGCGCCGGGAAGAGGTGCTGAGTAGCTTTATGAACCTTGTTGTCCCATTGGTTGCACAATCCGTGCGCGCCCGCGGTGGTCTGGCCGTTGTAGAACGCAGCAGTATTTTTCTGTCTGTCCGGAACATTGATATCACTGCTGACGCAATCGAACGTATCGATGCCGTTTATCCCGAAGGTGTAATTCCAGGTTTGTTTTTCCCGCAAACCGGAAGTGAAGCACCTGATGCCGGGGGCGAAGAATAAGGCGAAATCCTGTTTTTTTATCCTGGATACTCTTTGTCAACTTGTTTGCCTGATCTGAAAACGGTATTCAGAAGTAATCCGCAAAGCCGGATCCAGTGTAAAATAAGGAAGACCAATGTCCGAAAAGATTACTGAAGCCGATCTTGATATCATTCAGCGGATCATCCCGCATCGTTATCCGTTTCTTCTGATCGACAAGGTTCGTGACATTGTACCCAGTGAAAGCGCTGTGGGCATTAAGAACGTGACCTGCAATGAACCGCATTTCCAAGGGCATTTCCCCGGCGCGCCGATCATGCCTGGCGTGACGATCATCGAATCCATGGCGCAAACGGCTGCTGTTATGGTTGGCGTGACGCTTGATCTGATCGATCGCGATCTGCTGGTCTATTTCATGTCCGTGGACAAATGCAAATTCCGTGGCAAAGTTGTGCCGGGTGATGTGCTTGAACTGCATGTGGAAGTGATCCGCGCTGGTACAAAAATCTGGAAGTTCCGCGCCGATGGCAAAGTGGATGGCAAAGTTGTTTGTTCTGCCGAATTTGCCGCGATGATTGACCTGTTGGATGAACCTAAATGAGCATCGCGCAAAGTGCTGTGATCCATCCGATGGCCCTTGTGGAAGACGGGGCCGTCATTGGGGACGGTGCAAAAATCGGACCTTTCTGCACCGTTGGTGCCAATGTGAAAATTGGTGCCCGGACAGAATTGCGTTCGCATGTGGTGGTGACAGGGCATACGACGCTGGGCGAGGACAATGAGATCTTCCCCTTTGCCTCTATCGGTGAAGTTCCGCAGGATCTGAAGTTTGACGGCGAAGACAGCACCTTGGTCATCGGCGATCGTAATCGTATCCGCGAAGGTGTGACCATGAACACCGGCACCAAAGGTGGGGGTGGTGTGACCAAGGTCGGCGATGACGGGCTGTTCATGGCGAATTGCCATGTTGCCCATGACGTGGTCATCGGCAACCATGTGATCCTTGTAAATAACGCTTCTGTGGCGGGGCATTGCGTGATTGATGACAACGTTATCATTGGTGGGTTGTCCGGTGTGCATCAATGGGTTCGCATCGGCAAAGGCGCGATCATTGGTGCTGTTTCCATGGTGACCAATGATGTGATCCCTTACGGTCTGGTTCAGGCCCCACGTGGGCATTTGCATGGGCTCAACCTTGTTGGGTTGAAACGCAAAGGCATTGCGCGCGCCGACATCACAGCCCTGCGTGCGGCTTATCAGATGTTGGCCCAGGGCGAAGGCACATTCCAAGACCGCACGCGCCGCTTGGGCGAGGAAAGCGACAGTGAATACGTTCAGGATATCGTGGCTTTTGTCACGGGCAATTCTGACCGTTCCTTCCTAACACCGGAGTAGGCGATGTTTGCGATCATTGCAGGGCAGGGTGATCTGCCGGGGCTTTTGGCCGCGCATTTGGTGGATCAGGGGCAAACGCCGCTGATTGCCGCTATGGAAGGCTTTGCGCCGGATGCGTTGGATGTGGATTTAACCTTCCGCGTCGAAACCTTGGGCACGTTTTTGGTCGCTTTGGGCGATGCGGGCATCACGGATGTTTGCTTTGCCGGATCGGTTGCGCGCCCCGCTTTGGATCCGTCCAAAATCGACGCTCAAACCATGCCGCTTGTGCCGGTGATTATGCAGGCGATGCAAGCAGGCGATGATGGTGCCCTGCGTGCGGTGCTTGATATCTTTGAGAAAACCGGCTTCAAACTGCACGGCGCCCATGAAGTTTTGCCTACTTTGCTGCCCAACGCGGGCATTGCGACCAAGGCGCAGCCTACAGATCATCACAAGAAAGATGCCGCGCGCGGCCAAGCGATTGTCACCGCCATGGGCGCGGCAGATGTTGGCCAAAGCTGCGTGGTTGCGCGCGGTCAAGCCCAGGCGATTGAGGCCCAGCCGGGTACGGACTGGATGTTGCGATCATTGTTGGCAGCACCGGTTGAGCATGAGAAAACCTTCCTTGATGAAATTATGGATGTTGTCAGCTTGGGCGATCCGATCCCTGACAGCCGCCTGCCAGAACTCGACCCCAAAATCATCCCTGGTGGGATCCTCTATAAAGCGCCAAAACCTGGTCAAGATCGGCGTGTCGATCTGCCTGTGATCGGGGTGAACACGGTTTCCGCTGCGGCCGAAGCGGGGCTTGCGGGCATCGTGATCGAAGCGGGGGGCGTGATGGTGCCCAACCTTGAAGGTGTGATCCAAGCGGCAGATCTGTGCCGCATGTTCCTATGGGTGCGCGAGGCCAGCGAATGAAGGTCTTTCTCATCGCGGGCGAGGCCTCTGGCGATAAGTTGGGGGCCGCCTTGATGGAAGGTCTTCAATCCCTGGTGCCTGAAGTCGAATTTCACGGTGTTGGTGGTGAATTGATGGCGACGCAAGGGCTGGTCAGTCAGTTTCCCATGCATGAGCTGTCGATCATGGGCATCGCTGAGGTTGCCCCGAAATATTTCCACCTGAAACGCCGCATTCGTGAAGTTGCCGCATCCGCTTTGGCGCTGAAACCTGATGTCATGATCACCATTGATAGCCCAGATTTTTGCCTGCGCGTGGCGAAAATCGTGAAGGCTGCCAGTGACATTCCCACCGTACATTATGTTGCGCCTTCGGTCTGGGCTTGGCGTGAAAAGCGGGCGGTGAAAATGGCGAAAGTCATCGACCACGTGCTGGCGCTTTTGCCGTTTGAGCCGCCCTATATGCAGGCCGCTGGCATGAGCTGTGATTTCGTTGGGCATCCCGTTGTGGCCGAGGTTTTGGCGACGCAAACAGAGGTCACAGATTTCACCACCACCCATGATATTGCCGCAGCTGAAAAACTGATGCTGTTGCTGCCCGGATCGCGTCGCGGCGAGGTCTCGCGCATGTTGCCGGTGATGCATGAGGTAACGCAGAGCCTTGCCCAAACCCACCCAAATCTGCGCTTCGTGCTGCCCGCAGCCCCTGGCCCCGTGGCGGATGTGGTGGCGGAAGCCGTGGCGGATTGGGACGTTAAACCCTTGATCATTAACCCCACCGACAAAGCCGCCAAACGCGCCGCTTTTGCCCGTGCCGACCTAGCGCTTGCGGCGTCTGGCACGGTCTCGCTGGAACTTGCCGCGAATAACACGCCCATGGTGATTGCTTACGACATGAATTGGCTGTCGCGCAGACTGATCAAACGCATGCTTAAGATCGATACAGTGACGCTTGTGAACCTCGTCTCCGAAACCCGCGTGGTGCCTGAGTTCCTCGGCGAGAATTGCACCGCCACGCAGATCATTCCTGCCGTTGAAACCCTGCTGAACGACCCAACCGCCCAGAAAGAGGCCATGTCCCTGACCATGACCCGCCTTGGCCGCGGCGCAGAAGTCCCTGGTCTGCGGGCGGCAAGGTCTGCGTTGGACAGTGTGACTGCTCGCCAAATTTGATCTTTAACTTTGGTAATTTTGTAGAATGGCCAGCAGCGCAATAAATGCAATTGTGATCGCGACTACCCACGCCGCAGAACCTCTGTCCTCTTCATGGATATAGACGTTTCCTCCGCATTTGGGGCAAGGGCGCACCATATTTCTCAGATGTCTTGTCGTGGTCCAACCACAATTTGAGCATTCGCCTTTAAATCCGTTCATGAAAACTCTTACATCAAAAAGTAAATTCTGATGTGAGGTTAAGGGTGAAATCAATCATTGCAACATAAAGTTGAATTTCGGGGATTTACGCCCCGTGCCAAATCCAGCCACCGCCAAAGATACGCGTGCTGTTCGGATCATAAAACACACAGGCCTGGCCCGGTGACACGCCTTCTTCCGGGGTCAGGAGTTCGACTTCGGCCGTAGTGGCGGACAGAGGGCGCACGATGGCTTCGCGCGGGGGCCGGGTGGAACGCACTTTGACGCTGATGTGGTATTCGCTCTTGGCGTCAAAGGGTTCATCGCCAAGCCAATTGATCTCGCGCACGGGAATGATGCGGGTCGCCAAAAGTTCTTTTGGCCCCACAATCACCTGACGCTTGTCCACATCCAGCTTCACCACATATAGCGGCGTATCGAGGCCCCCAATGCCAAGCCCGCGACGCTGACCAACGGTGTAATGCAACACGCCTTTGTGCTGGCCTAAAACATTGCCGTCTGTATCGACGATCTCACCAGGTTCCGCGGCACCTGGGCGCAGTTTTTCAATCACGCCGGCATAGTTCCCATCCGGCACGAAACAAATGTCCTGGCTGTCGGGCTTATCTGCAACGGACAGACCGTATTTCGACGCAAGCGCGCGGGTCTCGGCCTTGCTGGCGAGGTGACCAAGGGGGAAGCGCAGGTAATCCAGCTGTTCAGGAGTGGTTGAGAACAGGAAATAGCTTTGATCACGGTTGGCGTCGGTGGCGGAATGCAGTTCCGATCCGTTCGCGCCATAGAAACGTTGTATATAGTGTCCCGTCGCCATGCAGTCGGCGTTCAGGTCGCGCGCGGTGCCCAGCAGGTCCTTGAACTTGACCCGTTCATTGCAGCGGATGCAGGGCACAGGGGTTGCGCCGGCAAGATAGCTGTCTGCGAATTCGTCAATCACCGCTTCCTGAAAGATGTTCTCATAATCCAGCACATAATGCGGGAAACCCATTTCTTCCGCCACGCGCCTAGCGTCGTGAATGTCGATGCCCGCACAGCACGCACCTTTCTTGGCCAAAGCTGCGCCATGGTCATACAGCTGCAGCGTCACGCCGATCACGTCATAGCCTTCCTCAGCCAGTTGCGCCGCCACAACAGAGCTGTCCACGCCGCCGGACATCGCCACGACAACACGGGTTTCTGAAGGTGGCTTTGGGAAGCCAAGTGAGTTGAGTTCAGTGGTGGTCATGATGCGCTCCGATGATCCTAGCGGAATATATGAAAATTCTAACGACTAACAAGGGGCGGATTTCATCTTCCTTTAAGGGAATAGGCTGATTGTGGCTCTGAGGTTAGAGAGGGGTACGATTATGTTCCTTAAAAAAGTCGATGGGCCCGGGGCGATTACACTACCAGATGGGTCGATATTATCGCGCGCAGATCTGCCGCCCGCAGATACGACGCGCTGGGTTGCAAGCCGCAAGGCTGTTGTCGTGAAGTCAGTCATCTTTGGGTTGATTCCACTAAAAGAGGCGCTTGAGCGTTATGGATTATCGGAAGAAGAGTACGTTTCATGGGAAAACGCGATAAAAAAGCATGGTGAAAGCGCTTTGAAAGCAACAGCATTACAACAGTATAGACGACCATAGGTAGATTATATTAAAATCTTTGCAATAGTAACGTGCGGTTAACTATTTTTCACGATGGTTAACGCAGCGTAGGGGACAGTTAAGCGGAGATTTATAAATGCGGGTATTATTAGTTGAGGATGATCCTACAACTTCGAAAAGTATCGAACTGATGCTGACACATGCAAATCTGAACGTCTATTGCACGGATTTGGGGGAAGAAGGCATCGATCTTGCCAAACTTTACGATTATGATCTGATCCTTTTGGACCTAAACCTTCCGGATATGAACGGGCATGAAGTTCTACGGCAGCTGCGACTAGCGCGTATCGAAACACCAATTCTGATCCTGTCCGGTGCAGATGATACAGAAAACAAAATTAAAGGGTTTGGGTTTGGCGCGGATGATTATCTGACAAAACCCTTTCACCGGGAAGAACTGGTTGCGCGTATTCACGCGATTATCCGGCGCTCAAAAGGCCACAGCCAGTCTGTTATTAAAACCGGCCGGATAGGTGTTAATCTTGATGCGAAGACGGTCGAAGTTGGTGGTAAAACGGTTCACCTGACCGGAAAAGAATACCAGATGCTGGAACTTCTTAGCTTACGCAAAGGGACAACTCTTACGAAAGAAATGTTCCTGAATCACCTGTACGGGGGCATGGACGAACCGGAACTCAAAATTATTGATGTGTTTATCTGTAAGTTGCGCAAGAAGCTGACAGAAGCGACAGATGGCGAAAACTACATCGAAACAGTCTGGGGCCGTGGCTATGTTCTACGCGACCCGGAGCCCGTGGAAATACCTGATGATCAAGTTGCCATTGGTGCCTGAGTAAACGGCCAGACCTTTGATATGCCCTGCTGCGGCGGATCCGGGAAGCTGATGATCGTATCACTTCCCGGATTTCAGCACAGATGAGAACATTTCATGCACATCTGCCTCTGGACGGCGGGGCCTGCGCGTTTTATCACTTAGAAAACGCGCGGAGAACCGGCTGATGACTGATATCAAAAATATAACCGAAGAAATGGCAAAGGCCGAACTGGCGCAACTTGCCGAACTTCTTGGTAAAGCAAATATTGCCTATCATCAGAAAGACGCTCCAGAAATCAGCGATGGCGACTATGATCGCCTGAAACGCAGAAACTTTGATCTGGAAGAGGCGTTTCCGAATCTTGTGCGGGCTGACAGCCCTTCACTGCAAATCGGTGCCGCAGTCAGCGAAAAATTTGAAAAAGTAACTCATGCGGTTGCGATGTTGTCGCTGGGGAATGCGTTTGAAGACGGGGATGTATTTGAATTCGATACACGTACCCGTAAGTTTTTAAACGCGTCTACAGAACGTATTTCGTATACAGCTGAGCCAAAGATTGACGGGTTATCTCTGTCTTTGCGATATGAAAATGGGGTTCTTGTTCAGGCCGCCACACGTGGCGACGGCGCGGTTGGTGAAAATGTAACGACAAATGCCCGGACAATTTCTGATATCCCACAGCGTCTTGAAAACGCTCCGAATGTTCTGGAGGTCAGGGGGGAGGTTTACATGTCTCATGCTGACTTTGCCGCCTTGAACGAACGACAGACAGAAGCGGGGGATAAACCCTTTGCCAATCCGCGCAATGCGGCCGCGGGGTCACTGCGACAGCTGGACAGTCAAATTACAAAATCACGCCCACTGAAATTCTTCGCTTATGCATGGGGCGCGCTTTCTGATCCACTTGGGTCCACGCAAATGGACGCAATCAATCGACTGAAATCTCTGGGCTTTTCTACTAATCCCTTAACAGCGGTGTGCAATTCACCAGAAGAACTGATCCGACATTATCTGAAGATCCAAGAACTGCGTGCCGATCTTGGTTATGATATCGATGGCGTCGTTTATAAAGTAAACGAGTTGTCTTTACAGGAACGGCTTGGTTTTCGATCCACAACACCAAGATGGGCAATCGCCCATAAATTCGCGGCAGAACTGGCCTGGACCCATCTTGAAGCAATCGACATTCAGGTGGGGCGGACCGGGGCTCTGTCACCCGTTGCGCGCCTGACACCCGTTTCGGTTGGCGGTGTTGTTGTGTCAAACGCGACCCTTCATAACGAAGATTATATTTGTGGCCTTGATAGCAAAGGTGAAATCATCCGCGATGGGAAAGACATCCGGGTTGGCGACTTTGTTCAGGTTTATCGCGCAGGGGATGTGATCCCTAAGATTGCCGACGTCGATATGAGTAAGCGGCCTGAAGATGCGCAAAAGTTTACCTTTCCGGTGGTTTGTCCAGAATGTAATAGCCCGGCAATACGCGAAGAAGGTGATGCCGTCCGGCGGTGTAGTGGTGGGATGATTTGCCCCGCACAAGCCGTAGAGAGGCTGAAACATTTTGTCTCGCGATCAGCCTTTGATATTGATGGTTTGGGTGCGAAACAGGTTGAACAGTTTTGTCTTGATGGTTGGGTGAAAGAACCCGCTGAGATTTTTACTCTGCAGGAACGGTTCGGCAGTGGTATGCAGCAGTTGAAAAACCGCGAAGGCTGGGGCGAGAAATCTGCGAATAAGTTATTTGATGCTATTGAAGGTAAAAGGAAAATCCCATTGAATCGGGTTATCTTCGCGCTTGGTATCCGACACCTTGGTGACAGTGCATCCAAACTTCTTGCGCAGCATTATGGATCGTGGGATGGCTTTGAAACGGCGATGATTTCGGCGTCAGAACCTGAAAGTGATGCGCTGACTGAACTTCTTTCAATTGATGGGGTTGGCGCGGTGATGGCCGCGTCCGCAGTGCAAGCTTTTACAGAGCCACGCGAACGTGCGTTGATTGACCGTCTGGTGAAACAGCTGAATATCGAAGACGTGGCGCCGGTTGCGGCATCTGACAGTGTGGTTGCGGGCAAGACACTTGTGTTTACAGGCACACTTGAGAAAATGACCCGGGCCGAAGCCAAAGCCCGGGCCGAAGGCCTTGGCGCAAAGGTTTCCGGTTCGGTTTCGGCGAAAACGGATCTTTTGATTGCGGGACCAGGTGCTGGAAGTAAAGCAAAAAAGGCTGCAGATCTGGGGATCAAAATCATTGATGAAGACACCTGGATTGAGTTGAGTTCCCGCGCATGAGCACAAGGCCTGAAACCCTTTTCCCATTGTTTTCCGATCTTGAAAGTCTGCCTGGCGTCGGGCCCAAATCAGTATCGAATTTTGCACGTATGGGAATAGAAAACCCAGTAGATTTACTGTTTTCTTTGCCGCATTCAGTGGTTGATCGGCGTTTGAAAGATAACTTGCGGGCCGCAGAAATTCCAGGGGTGGTGACTGTCTTTGCCAGGGTCGAGGAACACCATGCACCAACCTCGCGTGGCCGACCTTATCGGGTGACTGTGAATGATAATCATGAAAGCTTTCAGTTGGTGTTTTTCCACGCACGTGGCGACTATATCCGCAAGATTTTGCCAGAAGGTGAAGCCAGAATTGTGTCTGGGAAAGCTGAATTTTTTGATGGTATGGTGCAGGTCGTGCATCCTGATTATGTGGTCGACCCCTCTGAAGTTGAGGATATTAAACCGTTTGAACCGTTGTATCCACTGACCGATGGCGTGAACCAGAAACTGATGGCAAAAGCAGTTTCAGCGGCGCTGGCGCGTATGCCTGAAACTGCGGAGTGGATTGATCCGAACCAGTTGCAAAAGGAAGGCTGGCCAGCTTGGAGTGATGCAATTTCAGCTGCGCATTCCCCTGAAAGCCCGGATGATTTCGCACCTTCAGCGCCCGCGCGACTGCGCTTGGCTTATGATGAACTGTTCGCCCATCAGCTAACGCTTGCCTTGGCACGTGAAAACAGTCGTGGAAAGAAAGGCGTTGTCAATCAAGGGGATGGCGTTCTTTGCCAGCGTGTTCGTGATAAGCTTCCGTATCAACCAACCGGGGCACAGGATCGTGCTATAGTTGAGATATCCGACGATATGGCACGACCAGAACGGATGAACCGATTGCTTCAGGGGGATGTTGGTGCGGGCAAGACGCTTGTGGCATTTATGGCATTGCTGGTGGCGGTTGAATCTGGCGGGCAGGGCGTGTTGATGGCGCCCACGGGTATTTTAGCCCAACAACATTATGAAGGTTTGCGTGGGTTTGCTGAACTGGCCGGGGTTCGCCTTGAGATATTGACCGGGCGGGATAAAAGGGCTGCGCGGCGCGATAAACTTCAGGCCCTGGCTGCCGGTGAAATTGACATTCTGACCGGCACCCATGCGGTGTTTCAAAAAGATGTTGAATTCTCTGACCTGCGTCTGGCCGTGGTGGATGAACAACACCGTTTTGGGGTGAACCAGCGGCTTGAGCTTGGGAAAAAAGGCGCTGCTGCAGATGTTCTGGTCATGACCGCAACGCCGATCCCCCGTTCGTTATCTTTGGCCCAATACGGAGACATGGATGTTTCCGTGCTTGATGAAAAGCCACCGGGACGTAAACCGATCAAAACCGTTCTGGTCAGTCAGGGGCGGATGGAAGAAGTGGTGGCTCATCTGAAAAAGGCCGTTTCTGAAGGGCGACAGGCCTATTGGGTTTGCCCTTTGGTTGAAGAAAGTGAAAGTTTAGACCTGACTGCCGCCGAAGAGCGTTTCAAAGTTTTGCGGGCGGCCTTTGATGATGGTGTCGTCAGCCTTGTGCACGGACAGATGCCGCCGGATGAAAAAGACGCTGCCATGGCCGGGTTTATTGCTGGGGAAAGCCGCGTTCTTGTGGCCACTACAGTGATTGAGGTTGGCGTCGATGTGCCGAATGCGTCAATCATGGTGATTGAGCGTGCCGAAAGCTTTGGTTTAGCGCAACTGCATCAGCTTCGGGGGCGTGTCGGACGTGGTGATGCTGAATCAACCTGCCTGTTGATGTTCCAACCGCCGATGTCTGTGACGGGGGAAAAACGCCTGAAGGCGTTGCGTGAAAGCAATGACGGGTTCTACCTGTCCGAAGTGGATCTTGAAATGCGCGGGGCCGGGGATGTTCTGGGAACCGCGCAATCTGGCCTTCCCCGTTTCCGAATTGCGGACCTTGAAGGGCAGGCGGGTCTAATGAAAATCGCGCAAAGTGATGCGAGAAAACTTCTATCGGACGATCCCGGGCTGACATCCAAACGCGGGAAGGCTGCCCGGGTCTTGCTGTGGTTGTTGCGTCGCGACCAGGCAATTCGTTTGATTTCAGTAGGTTAGCTTCTTGATGAGAACAAAAGTGAACATTTATCGCAAATGTTCTCATATTGTTCTTTACTTACGGTTAATAAAGTGAGAACAAAGAGGCAACAAGTTAACCAACATTAAGATGCAGGAGACCAAGATGATCAAAGATATTAAATCAGCCGTTCGGAACTCTGGCCCGACTTTGCTGCAGGACCTTATCGGTGGGGCCGCTCTTTGTGTGATGTTGGGAACTGCTCTGGTCTTACCCGGGATGATGTAATCGTTTTGCCCGTGTCGTGCTGAACCCCGCATCTTGTCCCCAATTTGATGCGCTCGTCAGACACTGTCTGTTTGCCTCCGGGATCCCTCTTCCCCCTTAGGTTTCAGCGCGACACCACTGCCGCCGCACCCGTGTCCCCGGGTTGCGGCGGTTTTTTATTTTTGGCTGTCGAAGGCTTCTGTCAGCGCACTGGCTACCAGAAGAATAGAGGCATGCCGGTTTTTGAAATCTTTCGCCGGGCGCAGGGATTCCAGCCCGTCAAACGGGGCGGATGGGGCCGGGCCATCTGATTTCAACATTGCTGTCAGTTCATCTTGTAGCATCTGAATTTCAGTTTTATTACAACCAATAACGCTGCCGCCGATGACAGATGCAGCGGCTTGTCCCAATGCACAAGCTTTCACATCCTGACGGAAATCAGAAATCTGACCATCTGAAAACTTCACACCAACCGTCACCGTTGATCCGCACAGAGGTGAACGTTTCTTAACCTCAATGTCCGCGTTCTCGAGCTTACCAAGTGCGGGAATATCTGCAGCGAGTGCCAGAATGCGCCCGGAATAAAGGTTAATAAGGTCGCTGTCTGCGGACATGGTGCATTCCCTGTTAAAACGGGTTTTCCCCGGAGATCTTCTCCCTTACATAAGGGACAGTTGGACAAAGGCAATGGGGCAGATATGAAATTTGATGTGAAAAAACTGCGATTTAATGACCAGGGGCTTTTGCCGGTGATTGCGCAGGATCACAACAGTCTTGAAGTTCTGATGCTGGCCTGGATGAACGCTGAAGCGGTGCAACGCACCGTGGACAGTGGAAAGGTGACTTACTGGTCGCGGTCTCGTCAAAGTTTCTGGGTCAAGGGCGAAAGTTCCGGGAATACGCAAAACTTGGTAGATCTGCGCTTTGATTGTGATCAGGATTGTATTTTGGTTCTTGTTGAACAAAATGGCCCGGCCTGTCACACAAATCGCCGCAGCTGTTTCTATACGGCGGTGCGTGAAGGCGACGAAATCGAACTGATGCAGCCTGAATAATTACAGGCCAACCATCTTTCGTATGTCTTGTGGGGTCGCGCCTTCGTCACGAAATTTGGAAATTGCACGGGCATCATCTCGTTTGGCAAGACGTTTGCCATTTTCATCCCGGATCAGACGGTGGTGGTGATAGACGGGTACGTTCAGGCCGAGCATCGTCAACAGGATCACTTGTATTTGCGTGAAATCAAACAGATCTTTGCCACGGATTGTATGGGTGATGTTCTGACGGGCGTCATCAATCGCAGATGCCAGAAAATAGGCGATTATGTCCTCGCCCTTACGAGACAACACAACATCACCGATGTCAGTTAGGGCGTTATGCGCGGTAATTTGATTCAGGCCGGCAAAGCTATCACCAGTTTCAGTGAACACAGGCATTTTGTCTGAAAGCAGATCCAAAGCCCGATCCAGATGCAGACGCAAGGCATCCCCAGATTGGCGGTTGTTCATGGAACGGCACTTACATGTGCCAGGGTAAATATCATGAACTTGCCCTTCTTGTGGGGCAGAAAGCGCGGCGCGAATGTCAGCGCGGGAACAGGAACAAGGGTATAATAACCCCATATCTTCGAGCGTTTTCAGTTCGGTATCGTAGGATCTTAATTGTTTCGACTGTCTTAATACAGGCCCATCCCATGTCAGGCCAAGCCATGTCAAATCATCAATGATCTGCGCATCCCATTCCGGCTTGCTGCGCTGAAGATCCGTATCCTCCATGCGCAACAGAAACTGTCCGCCGGCTGTTTTTGCCATGTCATGGGCTAAGATTGCGGAATAGGCGTGCCCAAGATGTAATGGGCCAGTTGGGGATGGGGCAAAACGCGTACGCATTATGCCCCGGCCAGCCAGTCTTTCCAGGCGGTTTTGGCCCGATCGGTATAGGCTTTGTAGCGGTCTTTACGCCCGCGACGACCACCTTTCAGCCCATCAACGGGTTGGAATAGCCCGAAGTTTACGTTCATCGGTTGGAAAGTCTTTGCATCGGCACCACCTGTAATGTGGTGGATCAATGCGCCCATCGCACTGTTCAGTGGGGGCGTCTCAAGCTGCTTGCCTTGGATCTCAGCGGCGGCTAGGCGACCTGCCAGCAGGCCCATTGCGGCGCTTTCGACATAGCCTTCGACACCGGTGATTTGCCCAGCAAACCGTAGGTTAGGGCGAGATTTAAGACGCATTTGGTCATCCAGTAGCGTGGGTGAGTTCATGAACGTATTGCGATGAATACCGCCAAGGCGGGCAAAGCTAGCGTCTTCCAAACCGGGGATCATACGGAACACATCTTGTTGTGCGCCATATTTCATTTTTGTCTGAAATCCCACAATGTTATAAAGTGTTCCTAATGTATTATCACGGCGCAGTTGCACCACGGCATAGGCTTTGTTTTCAGGATCATGTTCATTGGTCAGGCCAACGGGTTTCATCGGACCAAAGCGCAAGGTTTCACGCCCACGATCCGCCATAACCTCAATCGGTAGGCAGCCGTCGAAATATTTCGCGGTTTCGCCTTCGTGGAACTCGGTTTTGTCTGCTGCCAGAAGGGCATCAATGAAGGCCTCATACTGGTCTTTGGTCATCGGGCAGTTGAGGTAGGCTTTTTGTTCTTCTTCCGTCTCGCCTTTGTCATAGCGCGATTGCATCCAGGCCACGTCCATATTGACGCTGTCGAAATAAACAATCGGGGCGATGGCATCAAAAAACGCAAGGCTTTCAGCACCGGTTTCACGGGCAATGCTTTCGCCAAGCGCGCCTGATGTCAGCGGGCCGGTGGCGATGATCCAATTGCCGTCAGTCGGCAACTCGGTGATTTCGCCTGTTTCAATCGTGATGTTGGGGTGGTTGCGAATGACCTCTGAGACACCGCGCGCGAAAGCTTCGCGATCCACGGCCAATGCACCGCCAGCGGGCAGGCGATGTTCGCCGGCCATGCGCATGATCAACCCGTTGGCTTCGCGCATTTCCCAATGCAGAAGACCGACGGCATTTTGTTCGTGATCGTCAGACCGGAAGGAATTGGAACACACCATTTCAGCAAAATCGCCACCTTGGTGCGCGAAAGTCTCAACTTTCGGCCGCATTTCATGCAGGATCACCTGAACGCCAGCCTCCGCTGCCTGAAATGCCGCCTCTGAGCCCGCAAGCCCACCACCAATGATATGTAATGTGTTTTCCATAAGGAGGATTTATCCGGGTTGGAGGTAAAAGAAAAGCCACCCCGAAGGGTGGCCTTTGAATTTTCTACTGCGCTGAGAATCAGCTTTCAGAGGGGTTCGCTGCGGTTTCATCAGCCGTTTCGATAGCTGCATCAACGGCAACCTCATCTTCATCCTCGTCGCGTTCCGCGATCCAAGCAACGGAAACCACGGTTTCGCCTTTGCCTGTGTTGAAGACTTTGACGCCACCTGCAGAACGTGAACGGAAAGAAATGCCATTCACAGGGCAACGGATGGATTGACCTTTGGAGGTTGCCAACATGATTTGATCGCCAAGTTCCACTGGGAAACAGGCAACGATATCGCCGCCTTTCATGGCTGCCACACCTTGACCACCACGCCCAGAGACACGGTAATCATGGCTGGATGTTAGGTTGCCCGCACCGGTTTCATTCAATGTTACCAACAGGTTATTAGCTGTTAACATTTCCTGATAACGATCTTCCGTCAGGCTGCCTTCGACTTCTTCAACGGCTTCATCTTCAGCCACATCACTGCCAAATTCACCGCGGAAACGTTTGATAAAGGCTGTGCGTTCGTCCGGTGTTGCGTCAAAATGGCTAACCACAGACATAGAGACAACTTCGTCATCGCCCTTCAGTTTCACGCCACGCACACCAACAGAGGCGCGCGAGTTGAAGACGCGCACATCGGTGCTTGGGAAGCGAATGGCACGGCCAGATTTGGTTACCAACATCACATCATCATCATCAGAACAGATGCGCGCATTGATCAGGCGGGTGTTTTCATTGTCGCCTTCAAACTTCATCGCGATCTTACCATTGCGCATGACATTGGTGAAATCGGACAGTTTGTTACGACGCACGGTGCCGGCAGAGGTCGCAAAGACCACTTGCAGATCATCCCATTCCTCATCCGGCACATCCACCGGCATGATCGCGGCAATAGAAACGCCAGTTGGGATCGGCAGAATGTTTACAATGGCTTTGCCTTTGGCGGTGCGACCACCTTGGGGCAGGCGCCAGGTTTTCAATTTGTAAACCATGCCGTCCGTTGTAAAGAACAGCAATTGCGTGTGGGTATTTGCCACAAATAGGGTGGTCACCACATCTTCTTCTTTGGTTTGCATACCGGACAGGCCTTTGCCGCCACGTTTTTGCGCGCGGAAATCAGCCAGAGGCGTGCGTTTGATCCAACCGCCAGAGGTCACGGTCACAACCATGTCTTCACGCTCAATGAGATCTTCATCGTCCATGTCGCCAGACCAATCAACGATCTCGGTACGGCGCGGAACTGCGAATTTTTCACGAACTTCTGTCAATTCGTTGGCGATGATTTCCATGATCCGTTCACGGGATCGCAGGATATCCAGATATTCACGGATCGCGGCTGCAAGTTGTTGCAATTCATCCGTAACTTCTTTCACGCCCATTGCTGTCAAACGTTGCAGTCGCAATTCAAGGATCGCGCGCGCCTGGGTTTCTGACAGGTTATAAGTCCCGTCATCGTTTGCTTTGTGGGTTGGATCATCGATCAACGCGATGTATTCAAGAATGTCACCGGCGGGCCAGCGACGTTCCATCAGTTTTGCACGCGCTTCGGCCGGATCGGCAGAGGAACGGATCGTGGCGACGATTTCATCGACGTTGGACACGGCCACAGCGAGGCCGCACAAAATATGAGAGCGTTCCCGTGCTTTGCGCAATTCATAAGCTGTACGGCGTGCAACCACTTCTTCACGGAAATCAATGAAGGATGTCAAGAACTTGCGCAAAGTGAGCTGTTCCGGACGCCCACCGTTCAGCGCCAGCATGTTGCAGCCAAAATAGGTTTGCATTGGTGTGAAACGGAAGAGCTGATTCAGGACAACTTCTGGCGTTGCATCACGTTTCAGTTCAACAACGACACGTACACCGTTGCGATCAGATTCATCCTGCACATGGGCGACGCCTTCGACCTTTTTATCGCGTACCTGTTCCGCGATTTTCATGATCATTGCGGCTTTGTTCACTTGATAGGGGATCTCATCCAGAACAATCGCGTAACGGTCTTTCCGGATCTCTTCCACACGGGTTTTCGCACGGATGACAACTGAACCTCGACCTTCAAGGTAAGCTTTACGCGCGCCGGTGCGGCCCAGCATGATGCCACCCGTCGGGAAATCAGGGCCAGGTACAAAGTCGATCAACTGTTCAGAGGTCAGATCAGGATCTTCGATCAGCGCAAGGGTCGCATCCACGACTTCGCCAAGGTTATGGGGCGGAATATTGGTCGCCATACCGACCGCAATACCACCTGCACCATTGACCAGCATATTGGGGAAACGGGCAGGTAGAACAGTTGGTTCGCGGTCTTTTCCGTCGTAGTTGTCTTGGAAATCAACGGTTTCTTTGTCGATATCTGCCAGTACAAATGCGGCAGGTTTATCCATACGGACTTCGGTATAACGCATCGCGGCGGGGTTATCGCCATCCATGGAACCAAAGTTACCCTGGCCGTCCAATAAAGGCAGGGACATTGAGAAATCCTGGGCCATCCGGACCAGCGCGTCATAGATCGCGCCATCACCATGTGGGTGATATTTACCCATCACATCGCCAACCGGACGGGCCGATTTGCGATAGGATTTATCATGGGTGTTGTTGGTCTCGTGCATAGCGTAAAGAATTCGCCGATGCACAGGTTTCAGACCGTCCCGAAGGTCCGGAATCGCACGGGAAACGATCACGCTCATGGCATAATCGAGATAGGATGTGCGCATCTCGTCTGTAATGGAAATCTGAGGTCCGTCGTATGCGGGTTTCTCGATTGCAGTTACGTCAGTATTTTCAGGGGGTTCCGGGGTATCGTTCACGCTGTTTCCGCTCTGGTACTGTTTATCTGTATCTTGTTACAAGCCTTATACAATAGCCAGGATATAGGACGCAATGGTGCGAGGCATTTAATAAGCGGTTTTGCGTGATGCATCGGAAAAACCGGAACGCGTACTGGGATGGAATTGAGGTATATCAGTCATCTTTGGCAGCCGTGATAACCGGCCGCCAAAGATGTTGTTGGGGTCAGGGGCGTGCACGCATCAGCATGCCAAACAGATCACGGGGGTCATCAGGATCAGCAACCATATCTAGATCCTGATAAAGACCTGTGTCGTTTAACTGATCGCGCACATAACGCAGGGCTGAAAAATCCTCGATCGCAAAACCAACGCCATCAAACAGCGTGATCTGATTCTGGGATGTCCGACCTTTGGCCTTACCTGTCAGCACTTCCCAGAATTCGGTCACTGCGAAATCTTCGTCCATTTGCTGGATTTCACCTTCTATGCGGGTCTGAGGGGGGTATTCCACAAACACATCCGAACGCGAAAGAATGTCTTTATGCAGTTCGGTTTTACCCGGGCAATCCCCACCAATCGCGTTGATATGCACGCCGGCGCCAACCATATTGTCGCTGAGAATTGTGGCGTATTGTTTGTCCGCGGTGCAGGTGGTGATGATGTCCGCGCCTTCGATCGCCTCCTCAGGCGTTTTGCAGGGCACAAGTGTAAAGCCATGACCTTTGAGATTTTTCATGGCTTTCGCTGTGGCTTTGCTGTCGATGTCATACATTTTCAGCGTCGTGATGCCCGCAAGTGTTTTCATGGCCAGCGCTTGAAATTCACTTTGCGCACCGTTGCCGATCATTGCCATTGTCCGTGCATTTTCCGGGGCTAGGACACGGGCAACAAGTGCTGAGGTTGCCGCAGTGCGCAGGGCTGTCAGGACTGTCATTTCGGACAGCATGACCGGGTATCCTGTATCGACGGATGCCAAAAGCCCAAACGCGGTAACGGTTTGCAACCCGTCTTTCATGTTTTTTGGATGACCATTTACATATTTGAAACCATAGATTTCACCGTCGGAAGTTGGCATCAGCTCGATCACCCCCTCGGCGGAGTGGCTGGCCACGCGCGGGGTCTTGTCAAAGCTTTCCCAGCGTAGGAAATCGGCTTCGATATAGCCAGCGATGCCTTTCAGCATCTCTTCTACACCGATATGGTGTACCAGCTTCATCATGTTCTCAACGGAAACAAATGGCACAAAAGCCAGGTCTGATGGGGTTGGGTTGGTCATTGTTTGTCCTTAATTACGGCGTGTCAGATGGACACCGGCAAGCATGCAGCGTACGGATCCGCCTGCGGTTTCGATGGTGGGAATGTCTAGGGGCAGAAGCTGTACTGTCTTTTCAAGCGTCGTGACCTGGGCGGATGTAAGGGATTTCAGGGCGCGGGATGACAGGGCCAGCACGCGGCCATCTGTGCCGGACAGTTCCAGTGTATTTCCTGCAAACTCGGAAATCTGGCTATAGGAAAGATCAATCACATCCCGTCCGTTTTCTTCCAGACGTTTCCGGACCTCGGCGCGACGTTGTGGATCACAGATCATATCCAGGCAAATCATCGCGAAAGACGTTCCAACCGCCATTAGAACATTGGTGTGATACACATCACGCCCCATCGCGTCTTGCGCAGCAAAAGCCATAGGTTCATAGTTGAAATGGGTACAGAAACGTTCCAGCAGAACGGGATCCGCGCGATTTGACTGTACAACATATGCAATCCGTCCGATATGGTCGAGAACCATCGCGCCGGTGCCTTCTAGGGCCAGGCCGTCTTGTTCCAGGCCAGAATAATCGATCATATCCTGAACGCGGTATTCCTGTTTCAGAAGTTCCAGCACATCCGCACGACGTTCGCGCTGACGGTTGGCAGCAAACATGGGATAAATCGCGATATGACCGCCCGCATGGGTGGAAAACCAGTTATTTGGGAAAACACTGTCAGGCGTGTCACGTTCACCGGTATCGTCAAACACATGAACGCGAATGCCGCTGGCGCGTAGTTTGGCAACGGCCGTGTCAAATTCCGCAAGGGCAGCTTTCGCATCCCCACCGGGTGACGTGCCTCGCAGTGTCTGGAATGCGTTATCACCCCGGGTTTCAGGATTGGAATGAAAGCAGTGTGGCCGGATCATAACCACAGCGGATGGGGCTTGTATACTGTTCATCTACTCACTCAAAATTGATTGGTGGGGCGATCGAAAACGCGCTTGCCAAGCAATGATGCCGTCAGGTCAACCATCAGGTTTGCGGTGCGGCCGCGTTCATCCAGAAAAGGGTTCAGCTCGACCAGATCAAGTGAGGCAACGCAGTCACTGTCATGCAGCATTTCCATCACCAGATGGGCTTCGCGAAACGTTGCACCACCTGGCACCGTTGTACCGACAGCCGGGGCAATGGAGGGATCCAGGAAATCAACATCCAGTGATACATGCAGCAGGCCATCAGCCGATTTTACCTTTTCGATAAAGGCTTTAAGCGGGGCTGCGATGCCAATTTCATCAATCCGGCGCATATCCACTGGGTGCATGTCGCTTTGGGCAAGGGCCGCAGCCTCGGCGCTGTCAACGGAACGTAGACCAATCAGGCAAATGTTGTCTTCGACCACTGTTGCAGGTAGCGGAGGAAAGGCTTCAAATCCACTGCGGCCGGTGACATAGCCAAGGGGGGTGCCATGCAGATTTCCCGTGTCACTGGTCTCGGGCGTGTGATAATCGGTATGTGCGTCCAGCCAGAGAACAAACAAAGGCTTATCAACGCTTTGTGCGTATTTCGCCATACCTGCCACCGTGCCCAAGGATAGGGCATGGTCCCCGCCTAGAAAAATCGGAAAGCCGCGTTGGGCTGCATCAAATGCAGCGTCCGTCAGGGTTTTGGTCCAGCCAATTGTTTCCGATGCAGCATGCGCTTCTGTCAGAACGCCCGCGGGCAAATCATGCGGGGCTGGGGTCAGATTCCCTAGATCCTGCATCGAATGCCCCAGATCACGGATCATTGGCCCGATGCCAGCTGTGCGATAGGCATCTGGGCCCATTAGGCAGCCTTTACGCGCTTTGCCACTGTCCATGGGGGTGCCAACCAGAATGCAATTTTGAGGTTTCATGCGAACTCCTGTTCATCGTCTTTCCTGAGTATTCACACATAATGATTGCTTAGGTATGGATTTTTTGACTAATATGGAGGTGAATAATTCACTTTGACTTATCACATTTCCGAAATGGAGGATTTGATGGATGATCGGGATAGGGACATCATTGCAGCGCTGCGGCGTGATTCCCGTGCAAGCCTTTCAGAACTTGCCGCATTACTGAAATTGTCCCGTACGACCATACGTGCGCGTATCGAACGGCTGGTGGCAAATCGGGATATTGTCGGGTTTACCGTTGTTTTGAAAGACGATGAAAATCAGGCACCAGTCCGGGGGCTGATGATGCTGTCGATCGAGGGGCGTGGAACGGAACGTGTGATCCACCGTCTCTCTGGAATGCCGGAAATTCAGGCCATTCATTCAACCAATGGCAAATGGGATCTGATCCTTGAAATCGGCACCGCGTCACTTGAGGCACTGGACAAGGTTCTTGGGCAGGTGCGCCGTCTGGATGGGGTGCACAGCAGTGAAACCAATTTACTTCTTGCAACACGCAAGGCGACTTCGGCAAAGAGCCCCGGTTGAATGCATCAGTCGCGGCGAAGAGCCAGTACCCAGAGGCCAAAAAGTGTGAATGAAATCAGACCATTCCAGCCTGCCATGGAAATGCCGAACATATCCCAAGGAATTTCATCACAGCGCACAAGCGGGGCGCTCATGATTTGATTGAATAGTTCATCCGCACTAAGATTTCCAACCGGACCAGAAGTGCAGCTGTCTGGGCCTTCAAAGAGACCTTTTTCAACACCTGCGTGATAAAGGCCAATCAGGGACGTTGTCAGAGCTGCCAATGCGCCGATTATCGCGAAAACCTTTTGCTTTAATGCAAGTGCAAGAAGCCCTGCGACAATTGCGATACCATGGGGCCAGCGCTGCCAGATGCACATTTTGCAGGGGGCCATATCGCCAATATACTGAAAACCGAATGCACCCAATAGCATCGCGGCTGAACCAGCCGTTGCAAGCAGAAGAAGTAATTTGTTCATAGGTATTTTACCATCCAGAAACCTGCGCAAAGAATGATCACAAACAGCGTGAACATCAAGCCTAGACGGCGTTCAATGAAATCACGAATTGGTGATCCAAACTTCCACAAAAGAGCAGCAACAATAAAGAACCGTAATCCGCGGGCAATGATCGAAGATAGGATGAAGATTGGTAGGGACAAACTTGTTGCACCTGAAAAAATTGTAATCACCTTGTAGGGAAAAGGCGTAATGCCGGCGATCAGCACAGCCCACGCACCCCATTCATTGAAAGTCTCAGACATCTCTATGAAGGCATGTTCTTTTCCATAGAGAGAAAGAATAGGTTGCCCCACAGTTTCAAAGAGAACCCCACCGATCAAATAGCCGAACAATCCGCCCAGAACCGAACTGATCATAGCGACGCCAGCAATCACAAATGCCCGGTGCGGCAGCGCGATGATCATTGGGATCATCAGAAGATCGGGGGGGATCGGAAAAAAGGAGCTTTCGGCAAAGCTGATCAACGCCAGAAACCACAACGCATGGGGATGTGCTGCCAGTCCGATTGTCTTGTCATAAAGTGCTTTGATCATGCCCGCCTCGGCCCGCCTCGTTTTTCGACTGTGTCGGATAGATCTGAACCTGGGTCAAGGGATTCCGGAAATCACACATTCGCAGGCAGATGCATGCCAATGGTATCAGTGGTGATATCTTTGCCAACTGCGTTGCACATTCACATTCGCTACCAATCAGGATAGGAGATTGAAAACCGCAGATTTTGCGGGTGAATGATTAAAACCCAAGGTGTGAACAGCGCCTGACCTGAAAAGGATGCCAGATATGACACCAGGTGCACGCATTGCTGCCGCAACAGAAATACTGGACGCCTGGAATGAAGGTGATGCTGTTGAAAAGCTACTGACAAACTGGGGCCGAAGATCACGTTTTGCCGGATCAAAAGACAGGGCAGCTGTACGCGATCTGGTGTTTGATGCTCTGCGCAATCTCAACCGATATGCCGCAATTGGTAAAGGTTGGAATGGGCGCGCATTGATGATCGGCCGTCTTTTCGCACTTGGCGAGGATCCGGATCAGTATTTCACAGGCGAAGGCTATATGCCGGAAGCGTTAAGTGATGAAGAACGCCTGCAAGGGGACACAACTGGCATCGTCAACCTGCAAGACTGGATACTGCCTAAAATGCAAGATTCTTTGGAGTCGGATTTTGATGCAAACGAGAAGGCTTTATGCTGTCGCGCGCCATTGTTCCTGCGTGTGAATACAGAACAGACAAATGTGGAAGATGTTATTGCCCGTTTGGCAAAGGAACAGATCATTGCCCGCCCACATCCTCTGTCTCCGACTGCGCTAGAGGTAACCGAAAACCCTCGACGTTTCGCTGGATCAGAAGTTTTCCGCACAGGGCTTGCAGAAATTCAGGATGCGGCGTCTCAGGCTGTATCCGACTTGGTGCCGGTGACGGGGAGAGCACCTCAAAGCGTGGGGCAATTGCGTTTTTGGGATGATCTGACATATTT
>NZ_JBMYXF010000031.1:0-36953 GCF_049608145.1 Halocynthiibacter sp. | reverse complement strand
TCAGACGGTGATCAGAAAATGGCAGCATAATTGCCCCACGCTTTGGGGTACTCTCAGGGTCCAGCGCAAACGCTGGGCCATGAAGCCGCGCAGGTGTTCTGGTGCTTCGGTCCAGGTGTGCGCCCGTTCTTCAAATTCCACACGATATCCAGCCCGGATGATCGAAACCGTCAGGTCCGCATCTTCTGTCAGGGTTTCTGCGGAATACCCCCCAACTGCTTTTAGGGCATCGCGCCGCCAGGCCCCAATCGCACCGGGCACAACCATAATCCCATTCACGGTTTCATATGTGCGCCGTTCAATCTGCTGCGCAGAGATGTATTCAAGCGCTTGAAGGCGTGTCAGCATCTGGTTCGGGTTGCCCACCTGAACATTCCCAGCCACCGCCCCGACCTTTGGATCAGACATGCGTTGCACCAAAAGACGAATGGCATCCCGATCAACCAGCGTATCAGCATCAATGGCCACGATGATGTCTGACCGACTACACGCGACTGCTGTATTTGCGGCGGCCCATTTCCCCTGATTACGCTGAGACAGAACTGTAACCCGCCCGTCTGTCGCGTAAGCACCATAAAGTTCAACGAGTGTATCATCCGTGGAGCCGTCATTGATCACAAGAACGGAAAGGTTTTTGTAATCAGATGCCAGAATTGAACGAACGGTGCGCACGATAACTTTTTCCTCATTGTAAGCCGGGACAATCACGCAAACGGATGGTGCCCACTCAAGATCCGTCATTGCTGCCGGGCGTCGCTTCCAGACCCCCAGCAACATAATAAGACAGCGTAAAAGTCCAATTCCAATCATCAGGGCGAAACCGATATGAAAATAGTTCCGAAAAAAGCCGGCAACGGCAAAGGACATAGTTTCGACAATACCCCCGGGGTCGGATAAAGGCATTAGGTCCAAGTTCTCGTGTCCAATCAGACCAGCTGCATCTGTAAATTCGTACCCAAGTGATCGCAATTGAACGATAATTTCCGGCAAAGCTTTGACAGTGTTTTCGCGATCACCACCCCCATCATGCAGCAAAATAACATTGCCTTTTCCTGCCTGAACCTCTGATACGACATAATCTGTGATCTCATCCGCACTTAAATCCGTCCAATCAGGCGGCACAATATCACTGCCAAGTGTGATGTAGCCCATGGCATCTACCCGCTGCATTTGGCGGGCAACATCCGGGCGCAAAGGGCCACTTCCAGGCACATATGGGGGGCGAAACAGGATCGGTTTCTGGCCTGTCATTGTTGCGAACATTCTTTGCTGCAGACGTATTTCGCTTTCCAGCCACCATTCCCCCATGTCTTCTAGGTGAGAATGCGAAAACCCATGCAGGCCAAATGTGTGCCCTTCCGCCTGCATGCGTCGCATCATATCATTCTGCCCCAGCATGGATGCCCCCAATGCGAAAAACGTAGCTGGCGCGTTATGATCACGCAGGATATCCAGGATACGCCCGGTATAACGTTCATCCGGCCCATCATCGAATGTCAGTGCAATCAGATCCGTTTGGGGTGCACCCCAGCGCCGGATCTGCCATGGACGTGGCAATTCTGCCCAACTTACCCCGATGATACGCCCCTCAGACACATCAATGTTACGCCGACCTGTGACTGGAGCATGCTCAAATGAATGAAATGGCCCCACGCCGGTGTAGCCAATATGCCGAGACAAGTCAGATATTCTGAGATGAGCCACATCCAATGGGCCCTGCAGCAAGCTCCAGACCCCGGGGTCTGCATGGCCCAAGTTCCAGACGCCAATATCTTCAATCCCATTTTTATCTAAAACCTGCATTTGATTGAACAGGGTCACCGCATCCGCAAACCAAATCTGATGGCGTTGCCCGTTCTCATCGATATATCCGGCACTGCTATTTCCAGACACCGGATCAAAATACGGGCGGGTGGCGTAACGCTGTAGGCGCTGCATAATATCCGCAAAGCCAATTGCCTCAGATCCGCCCTGTCCACTGCGCCAGCTTCTGCCTTCAGCCGCCAACATCAACATCCGCTTTTCCGCAGGTAGATGTGCAACGATTTCAGGCACGATCTGTTCGAACCAACGTTGCTCAACAAGCGCGGCCGGGGCACCTGTTACATTCCCAGGAAAGGCCAGAACAACAATTTTCTCCATTTGCGCAACAAGCGGATCAGGCAATTGCGTGACCTGTTCCGCAGCCACCACAAGACAAGACAGCAAGGCGTTATTCTGGCCTGTAACAAAAGAAATCCAGGCCTGTTGATGGCTGCCCTGCAACTCTGACAGGTTCAAACAAAAACCGGGGATATCATACGCGACGGAAAGGGTGCTGATGTCAGACTGCAGGCGTGCTTCTGATGGGGGCAATCCCGATGCCCTTATCAAAGGCAGCACAGTATTTGCTGGCAAGTCTGGAAGTATCAACACCCCTTCGGGCCGTGGTATGGTTGAAAGCTCTGGCACCAGGCGCAATCCACGATCATCCACCATGAACCAATCGGGCATCAGTAGATCAAATCGCGCGCAACTTTGCGCCAATGCTTGCGTCAACGCAGATGTATCTGCGGGTAAACTGCCGAAAATTTTCCGATGCTGTGCTTTATTCGGGTCACATTCGCCATCGGGCGCGGGCCCCTTAACAGCGAAATGCCCGACTTCAGGATCAGGCTGAAACACTTGCGCAAACAATCCGTGATCACGTGTCGAAGCTGTTTGTGCAGCAACCAATCCAGCCCCATCGACGCCTGTTTCAGATTGCACCGAACGAAACAGCAAGCCGTTCCAAAGAATGATACCCACCAAAACAGCAGTCACAATGCAAATAGCACAACGGGCACGCAGTCGGTTTTGCGTGCGGAAAACCTGACGTAGCCTCTTGGATTCTGAGGCCACTCCAAGGGAATGGATCTCCGAATAAACATTCATAATAAAATACCAAATCTCAAAAAATATGCCTTAATTTTACTTGCAACAAGCGTAAACTCGTCAAGAATAGAAAAGGGTTTATCCAAATTCTGAATTTGAATTCAAAACTATAATTTCTATCGGGGGTTGTATTGATGTTTACCCGGAGATTGATACTTTGGACTGCACTTTCTGCGCTAACGACCTCCGGGCTTCAGGCTCGGATCAGTCCCAGTGCGCGCTACTTCACGATTGTCTTACAGGGCATTCGCCCGGGCATGACAAAACAGGATTTGTATGAAATTCTTACCCCATTTTTGGCGGCGGGCCTTCCGGTTTCGGTTGAAATTTCTGCAGGGGCCTGGGAAGGATATGATCGGAATGATGGCAGGGAATTATGGGGTTTTCTTGATCAGGCCAGCCTAGAATACCCCGGCTTTATAAATATATTTCAATCGATTACGGAAGTATCAGAGCTATCTCCGTATTTCCAAGCCAGAGCCGTATACGACGCGGCAAAACAATTGACAGATATACCGAGCATTTCCGGAAAGCTGACCCGCCAAAATCAGGTGGTTTCTGCAACCCTACCCGCAGATATGATCCGGGAAAACATGTCTGGTTACCGCGTGGCAGGTCTGCGAAACCTAGTAGCGGGGCCATCTAAAAATAGTCGGTCACAATTTGTCAATTCAATTGAAATTACGCCTGGCGTTCTCTATTCAGAATCGATATCTGAAATACAGCTCAGAATTGCAAACCTCACTGGCGAAACGAAAGACTTCGCATTGATGATAGATCTGGAATATATCCTTGGATATAGATCGGAATCTCTGGATTTAGCAGCAACGCGCATCACCGAACAATGTCAGAGACTGTTTCTGGCGCAGGGTTTACAACCAGTGCTGGCATCCGATCTGCATCTTCAAAGAAACCCGGGCTATGCGCAGAGAATATTTCTTGTGGCTGAACCTGAGAATACCCAGAACCTCCTCACAAGCATGCTTCGTGCCGAAAACCTGCCTCTATTAACACAGATCACCCCTCGTGAATTTGACGTTCAACGGACCGATCCTAATGACATACAACAGCACAAAATTGCATCTTTGATCACATATCTTACATCAACCGATATCCCCGCCCACAGCGGTATTAATACCCAGGGGATACCCGTGCAGGCCCATCGTTTACGGCCACAAACAGCCGCAGACGTTGAAAACCTACCTTCGGATTGTGGCGAGAAGGCTGATTGTGTCATTGATCTGCGCGCCTTGCCCGCCAATGATCAAAGGCTACATCAAAAAGCGTTGCAAACCTTACGGGCCATGACGCAAGCGCCCACACGTATATTTGTGGCCAAGCAACAGCTGCCCGATATGCTGTTGCCCGATGATCCGGTTTATGGCGCGTATTTCGATGAAATGATCTTTCGCACCCAAACAAAATTGGATCCAACACCGATCTCCCTAGGGGAACGCACGGCCCTTCAACAAGATGCTGCACATGCATGGAAGTACATCCTTCAGCGAGAACACCCCATGACAGGCCTTTGCCCAACCACCGTATTTTCGGCGGGGGAACGATCCTATCTGCATCAGCAGGCCACCATGTGGGATGTGGGATCTTTGCTATTTGGCTTAGATTCGGGGCTCAGGCTTAATCTGCTAGGCGAAAGTGATTTTGAAGCCCGTGTCCGACGTGTGATTGGCACCCTTCCTGCGGTGTCTCTTCAAGGGATGTCGCTGCCGCCCAGTGTAATCGCCACCAACACCGGCCGCGCCTTGAAGCAGGAATTCAACAGTTGCGATTGCGCACGCCTGTTGTCCGCGTTTCGGCATTTGATGCGTTACCCCGGGCTGCAGGACCTAATCGCACGCAAACTGGCGGGCTGGGATCTTGCTGACACGATCGTCGATGATGCACCACAAAATGTTGGTACGCGTCGGAAAACCAGCACATTCGCATCGCACTGCAGTCACTATTCACGCCGCGCCTTCGGACATTTTGGTGTTGAACATAACTCTCCCTACTTGCCACGAAACACCGATTGGCCAGTCGCCGATCAACGCATGTCCGTGCTGATGCAAGCCGCTGATATCGGCGTTTTAGGCGCCGAGCCTTTGTTGTTGGAACACGTTGAATTCGGCGATGCACCCGACAGTGGATATCTGGCCCGCGTGTTGTTCACTCAGCAATGGCTGCACTATATGAACACCGGCCAATTGACAGCCACATCCGAAGCCCCCGTCAATCGTGCCCCGTGGTTCATCTACGAAGGGTTGAACCTATTGTCGGATCAGACGCGCTGGAATATTGATCTGGTTGCCGGGCGGCGGCAGTATCGCGATGGCGAGCTGAAAAATCAATTTTCAATGCTTAACAGCAAGGCTGCTTATCTTTGGCATGCGACACAACCCAATGCCTATACACAAGCTATGATCACGCGCATTCGTGAGGGTATGGAAAGCGCTGAAAACGGGTTTGCACCGGGCCTGTATCACAGTACGGGCCGCCCCGATGTTGGCTTTGCCGATCTCAATACAAACGCTGTGATCTTGCAGGCGATCTGTTTTCGGCTTGGCGTGTAATTCGCACGAACCCCTTTACGGCCGCTAAGCCAGCGACATGTAATCACTGGCTTAGCGGGTCATGTTTTAGTCACCATCCGCAACAAATGTCGCACGCTTTCTCCAGGAACGATACCCTGGCAGCAAGACCAGAATAACTGCAATCACCAGCAGACCCAGTGTCATCGGGCGTTCCCAAATAAAGCCGATGCCGTCATACAATTGCATCGAACGCGAAAAATTGTCCTCAAGCATCCCGCCTAGAATGAAACCAATCAACAAAGGGGCCAAAGGGTAATTGGCAAATTTCAACGCTGTTGCACAGACACCAAACCCAACCAGCAACAACAATTCCGTTGCATTATTCTGGCCGATATAGGCCCCCATCAGTGTGAAGAACAAAATGAACGGGATCAAATAGTTCCGCGGCACAGATAGGATCCGGGCGATGTATGGGATCAATGGCAGGTTCAAGATTAGCAACACAAGGTTGCCGATGAACATCGACATAATCACGGCCCAAAAAACCTGAGGTTCATCAATCATCAGACGTGGCCCGGGCGTCACATTCAGAGCAATCAGCGCGCCCAACAAGATGGCTGTGGTGCCAGAACCGGGAATACCAAGCGTCAGCAGCGGCACAAAAGACCCGGTACAAGCCGCATTATTTGCGCTTTCTGGGGCCGCTAGCCCTTTAATAGACCCTTTGCCAAATTGTTCCTGCTCTTCCTTTGGGGCAATGTTGCGTTCCACCGCATAGCCAAGAAAGCTGGCGATCGTGGCTCCGGCTCCGGGCAGAACCCCGATAAAGAACCCCTGCAGGGACTGGCGACCAATCACCGGGGCAATGGCGCGTGCCTCGGTTCTGGTAATACGCAGATCTTTGATGTCGCCACCACCTTCGTCATCGGCTTTGGTGGGGTTCAGGATCAGAAAGACAGCTTCAGGCAAGGCAAACATTGCCATGGCAAGCGTCACAAAACCAAAACCTGATTGCAGATCCATAATCCCCATGGTGAAACGTGGTAGGTTAAACAAAGCCCCCTCGCCTACGGTCGCCATAATCAAACCCAGTGTGGTCATCATCAGGGCCTTGGCCACCTGTCCCGTTCCCGCAAATGCAGCAATCGCGGACAGACCAACAACCATCAGCGCGAAATATTCCGCAGAATGGAACAACAGCGCGACCGATGACAGTGCCGGTGCAAACACCATCAACAGGATCGCGCCAATTGTCCCCCCAGAAAAGCTGGCAATCGCAGCAATGGTCAGGGCCTTGCCTGCCTTGCCCTGCTTTGCCATGGGATAGCCATCAAAACTGGTGGCAACTGTCCCCGCCACCCCTGGTGCATTCAACAGGATCGAAGATGTCGATCCGCCAAAAATTGCCCCATAATACACCCCGGCCAACAGGATCAGCGCTGCCGATGCATCCCCCAGAGAAATCGCGACTGGGATCATGATGGCAATGATCGACATGGGGCCAAGCCCAGGTAACATCCCGATAAATGTACCAATCAGACAGCCTCCGATCACCATCATCAGATTTTGCAGTGAGAAGGCCGTTTCAAGACCTATCAGAAGTCCTTCAAGCATTTCAGCCTCCTATAAAACCGGGCAATGGGCGCAGGTAAATCCCCAGGACCTGTTGCACCAGATACCAAACGATGAATGTTGCGATCAGTGCAATGGGTAGCATCACATGCCATTTGCGTTCCCCCAGGATGAAAGATCCAAGCGCAAGAAACGCAACGGTGGAAAACAAAAAACCCATCGGCCGCAAGCACAAGGCATAGGCAACCATCAATGCCAGCAACAAAACGGCCTGACCAAGATTGTAATCGCGCAGGCGACGATAATCGATGTCACCCGACGACGTTTCGCCCTTTTCCAAGCCCAGCAAAATGATCAGGGATGCTATGATGCCCAGAACAGACAATGCTTTGGGAAAGGTGCTTGGCCAGATCGGATTCCGGCGCATAAATGGGGCAAGGTCAGCATCCATTGTAAACCAGGCCGCATAGCCATAGGTGGCACATATGCCGAGTAAAATAAGGGCGATCCAACGATCTAAGGTCATAGGGTATACTCCCGGAAGGGTGAGGCAGAACGCCTGAACGCTCTGCCTCGATGATCAGATCAGGATGAAATCAAAGAAAGCCAAGTTTTTTCATCAGGTCACCAATCACCTGTTCCTGTTCTTCTAGGAACGCACGGAAATCATCGCCGGAATTATGAATGTTCACCCAACCATTGCGGGCACGCACGGTTTCCCATTCCGGTGTGTCATACATCTGGGCAATCGCATCCTGATACACGGCCAATTTGTCGGCCGGCAGGCCAGGTGCTGCAAAGAACCCACGCCAGTTCACAAACACGGTTTCGATACCCTGTTCAGACATGGTCATGGCGTCAGGCGCAGCATCCACACGTTCTTCGGATGTGACACCGATGATCTTAACTTCGCCGGCATTGGCAAGATCTACAGCTTCGGAAAACCCGGTGGAAAGGGCTGCGATTTCACCAGACAATAGCGCGGCCATGGCCTTACCACCCGCATCATATGGGATATATTTCACATCCAGCGCATCACGCCCGGACGCTTCCATAACCATTGCGGCAACCAAGTGATCCATACCACCGGGAACCGATCCGCCCCCAATCGCCGTGCCGGATGGGTCTGCGTCATATGCAGCCATCAGATCATCCATATTGTTGACCGGGCTGTCTTTGCCAACCACAAGCGCTGCGTAATCACCGATTGTGCCCGACACCAACGTCAGGTCACGAAAGTTATGGGGGAATACACCGGTCAGAGAACGGATCACGATCGGCGTGGAATTCACCATCAGCGTACCATGATTGCTATCCGCGTTTTCGATCATAAAGCCAATCGCTTTACCACCACCTCCACCGGACATATTTTCATAAGATGCCGTGCCCACTAGGCCCGCACCGGTCAGTGCTTCGCCTGTGCCCCGGGCTGTGCCATCCCAGCCGCCACCTGCCCCGCCAGGGATCAAAAAGTGGATGCTGTCCACAACCTGATGCCCGTCAGCAAACACCGGCGCGCCAAGGCCAAATGTCGCCACTGCCGCGGCCATAAAACTACGTCTTCCAAGTTTGAAATTTGTCATGATTTTTCCTCCCATTTGACAAGTGCCCGCATCGCGGATCAATTGAAGAGAGGAAACCATCCGAACCTGACACAAACCTGTCACGCCGGAAAAAACTGAAATGATCCAATGAAATTTTTGCTAATTGAAGACAATATAGAACTTGCAAATGCAATTGTGATGCGCCTTCAACTTGACGGACATGTCATTGATCATGCTGACAAAATTTCTGACGCCCGGGCATTTACACATACCAGTGACTATGACCTTATTCTGCTTGATGTGATGTTGCCTGACGGGGATGGCCGAGACTTTCTGAAATGGCACAGAGCAGGGAAAACGAACACGCCTGTAATTGTTCTGACGGCCCGCTCCCAGGTTTCTGACAGAATCAGCATGCTGGATTCGGGCGCAGATGATTACGTCACAAAGCCGTTTGATCATGCCGAACTTGAAGCCCGCTGTCGGGCCGTTCTGCGACGGAATTCCGGCACACGTCAGACCGTAATTTCACTTGGCGGCGCGTCTTTTGATCCGGTCGCCGGGCATCTGACTGTTGGAGATCAGAAGGTCGATCTACGCAACCGGGAATTGCGATTGCTGGAGCTTCTGATCAACGCGCCAGGGCAGATCTTTTCAAAGCAAAAGCTGGTGGATCGATTGTTTTCCTATGACGAAGACGTGTCTGAGAACGCGGTCGAGGTCTATATTGGCCGTCTGCGCAAACATCTTGCTGGATCGGAACTGCGCATCTCCACCCATCGCGGGCTTGGTTACCGGCTTGATCATGTCGGATAATTTGCGCACCTCCGGATCTTTGCGCATACGCCTGACGGTCACCCTGATCGCGGGTGCAACATTGTTGACGGTTCTGCTGTTCCTACTGGTTCACAGTTATGCCGCCCGTATCGCCCAACAGGGACAGGACGAGGTGTTAGAAGCCTCCGTCACGTCTATCCTAGACGCTGCCGTTATTCGTGATGGGGTCGTTGAAATCGATTTTCCCTATGCCTCGCTTTCGATGCTCAGCACCCCTGCAGATGATCGCATTTTCTACGCCATTCGCCAGGACAATGCATTTCTGTCGGGCTATCCCGACCTGCCCCTGGATATGACGGCTGACGCTGGAACAACCAGTCACATCACCGCAGTTATGTCCAATGCAACAGTGCGCATCGCCACATCTTCGCGCATGCTGATCGGTCAGAATACCAGCACCATCATTCGTGTCGCCGTCGCACAGACCCAGGACAGCTTATCCGTCACCCTTGCTGGAATTGCGCGAAACGTGACATTGTTCGGGGCCGCATTTTTTATTCTCGCGGTTGCTATGTCGTTTCGGGTTACGGCCTCCACCATTGGTCCTCTGCAACGATTGACCGGATCTGTGACGCGCCGAGGTCCCCAGGATCTGCGCCCAGTCGAAGGCCCGGTTCCCACAGAAATGGCCCCCCTTGTGTCGTCACTCAACAGCCTGATGCAACGCCTGGATCAATCCCTGACCCAATCAGAAGATTTCATCGCAGAAGCTGCCCATCGCGTGCGCACCCCTTTGGCAACCGTACGTACCTATGCGGAAACAACCCTGCAACGCGTTGAAAAAGAAGAAAACCGTCAGGCGATGCGCGCGATGATCCGGGCCATTGATGAAAGCTCTCGCGCCGCCGGTCAATTGTTGGATCATGCGATGATTACTTTTCGTGCGGATCATCTGGAATGCCGCCCACTGGACCTTGCCGATCTTGTCACGGAACTGGTCCAGGGGCTCACACCTGTCGCAGACATGAAAGATATCGGCCTGTTTGTTCATGGCGAACCCAGCATGCCCTATTCGGGTGATCCGATCCTACTGCAAAACGCCCTGCGCAACCTTGTCGACAACGCCCTAAAATACGCCCCCGGGGACAGCCGCATCGATATTTCTATGCACAACAGTCCCGAGATCTCAATTCAGGTCTGCGACCAAGGCCCCGGATTCCCCCCGGATGAAATCTCAAAACTGTCTGAACGCTTTACCCGCGGCTGCAACGCCGAAGGCACAATCGGGTCGGGTCTAGGCCTGACAATAGCCCAAGATGTCGCCCAGGCCCACGGTGGCACGCTGCATCTAGGAAACAAACCGGAGGGCGGCGCATGCGTTACCTTATTTCTCTGATATATCTATGCTGTGTGTCACTTGCCACTGCGCAGGACTGGGAAGAACAGGCCACCTTTGAAGGTACTGGAAACGGTCCAACATTGCGCATTTTGTCTAGCACAGATGTTTCAGTTTTTGCACCGGTGATTGACAGTTTTCAGGATAGCTATCCCAATGTGCATATCGAATATCTCGTGACAGGAACTGCAGATCTGGACAGGCAGTTTCGCAACTCACCCCAGCACTATGATGTGGTGATCTCAAGCGCCATGGATCTGCAGCTGAAACTTGCAAATGATGGATTTGCATTGCGCCTAAATGACATTCAACATGACAGCTGGGCCCAATGGCGCAACAGTGTTTTCGCCTTCACCGCCGAACCAGCGGCTATTGTTATCAACCAAAATGCGCTGCAGGGAAACCCGCCCCCACGCACCCGCCAGGATCTGATCGATATGCTGCGCGCGAACCCGGATTTATTCCGTGGGAAAGTGGCAACCTATGATGTGCGCAGCTCTGGTCTTGGCTATCTTTTTGCCACTCAGGATGCCCGCGCGTCAGAAACCTATTGGCGCCTAACCGAAGTGATGGGCAGCCTAAATGCCCGCCTGTATTGTTGTTCCGGGGAAATGCTTGATGATCTGATTTCTGGTAAAATCCTAGTCGCTTACAATGTGTTGGGCAGCTATGCGCTGGCCCGTGAAGGATTAGACGATCAGATCAGTATTATTTTGCCGTCCGCCTTTCCGACCATGATGATGCGCACAGCACTCGCGTCAAAACAGACAGATCGCCCGGCCATCGCAGAAGCCTTCATTCATCACCTGACGCAGCTGCGATTTTCCGGACTGTCTGACCAGAATTTCCCGTTGCCACATCTGCCTGACAGCCGAATTTCAGACGGCCATGCCGTTATCCCGCTTGAGCCCGCTTTGATCACCTATCTGGATACTCTGAAGCGCCGCACATTCATCCGAGAATGGGAAAACGCGATCATTCAGACACCTTAAGCAAGATTATGCGCCAGACGGATAAATCAATCCCCGTAGCGACCCGCCCGGGTTTCCGAAGGTTTACGCCCATAACGTTCGCGATACCGCTGTGACAAAAGCGAGACCGATCCAAACCCCGTGGCAAGACTAACCTCAAACACCGGGATGTCACTGTAGCGTAATAACTGATCAGCACGTTCCAGCCGCAGGTTGCGATAGACTTCCATTGGGCTTTCAGAGAACGTTCGTCTGAACACCCGTTCCAACTGACGCGACGAGATATTTAGGCGTTGCGCCAATGCACGGGAAGACAGCGTCGTTTCGATATTCGCCACCATAACGTCGATCGCCTGCATCAGAAACGCATCACCTTTGGCACGCTGAAAATACTGATTTTCCTGTTGCGTGCGCCGTCCTGTCCCGGATGCATTCAGTCCAACGTAATCCATCACCCGGTCCGCCATGAACGCACCCAAATCCTCTGCAATCATTTCCTTGATCATTTCAGGTGCCGCCAGTCCCCCGATAGCAGAAAACACATTGCGATCCCTGCACACTGGCTGATCCCCCGTCTGTATATTCAGATTACCCTCGGCCGCAGCACGCGACATGTCCGGATGCACGGAAACTGTCCGAGCACGCAGAAACTGAATATCAGCAGCAATAAGAACAGCCCCACCCACCAGACCAATACGCGAGGTGCAAGGCAGATGAATACGCAACAGTTTCTGCATCTCTGCCGTCAGAGGCCATCTGTCATCAATACTGCCAAACAAAACAACCGTCTGGCCTTCAGTCGACAGCCTGCGTTGAAACACATCCGAGAAATCCCGGTGAACCACCGGCACATAATAAGTTTGGTTCGACAGCTTATTGGCAAGATTTAGAAGTTCCACACAGATCTGTACTGCAAAAGGCGACTGGCTCGAAGGTACAACGAAATGGACCCTAGATTTCGACGCAGACACATCAACATGCTTTGCGGCAACAGGTTGATCAGGCAGACCGGCCTCTGACTGAATTTGCATAACACACCTCCCCATCGGCCTACGGAAATGGGATCAGCGCTGAGACAGCAGCTGATTGCCCTTCGCCAGAAAACCCTGAAATTCTTCATCCGGAACAAAGCTGCCCCCCGTGGCCCACATAACATGTGTGGCTTGTGTCATGTGGTGCGTCAGACCGTTTTGCGTCAGATATCCCTGTCCTTCCGCCGTATCCATCGCGGCCGCAGGCCCACCAAGGCAGGCAGCCGCAGAAGGTTCCAGCTGCAATCCCGCTTGATCATGGGCCAGTGCCAGCCAGCGGAACAGGTCGTCATCGGCAACTGTGTAAACACCGCTTAGAAGTGGATGCATCACCTGGGCGATAAACCAGCTAATTTCAGCCACAGCCATACCATCGGCTTCGGTCTTATTGGTTAAGCCGATGTCGTAAACATTGATCTGTTTTTCAAGCCCCCCGGCCAGTTGTACAAGGGCGCAGGGGGATTGGGCAGGTTCGACAAAAAAGCAATGGGCATTGTCACCAAACACTTGTTTCAAACCATAGGTCACTCCACCAGGGGCGCCGCCAATACCGCAAGGCAAATACAGAAACAGCGGGTGTTGGGCGTCAACGATGATGCCCTGTGCATCCAACTGATCGCGCAACTCGGCGGCCGCGGCGGAATAGCCAAAGAACAACAGTTCAGAACGTTCATCATCCACGAAATAGATTGTTGGATCCGCGTCAGCCTGATCACGGGCAGCGGCAACGGCATTGCCGTAATCAGCGTCATGTTGCACGACGTCTACACCGTGGTGTTTCAGACGTTCAACCTTCCAAGCCTTGGCATCAGACGACATATGCACAACGGCCTGAAAACCCAGCGCGCGCGCAGCAATCCCAACGCTTAGTCCAAGATTCCCGGTTGATCCGACCGCAACCGTATAATTTGCAAAAGCTGCTTTCACCTCGGGGTGTGCCAAGGCTATGGGCGTATCATCGGCCTTGATCAACCCGAGGGATCGAGCAAGCGACAGACCATAAAGAAAGACCTCATAGATGCCACCGCGCGCTTTGATTGACCCGGCAACGGGCAAGGCGTGGTCGCCCTTCACGAAATGACGCCCTTGATCGTTGCCCATAACCTGGGCGAGGGCTGCAACCTCAATCAGGTCAGATGAAATTGCACCATTCGGACCCTGCAATTCGGGAAAGCACTGTTGCAAAAGCGGGGCAAGATCACGCCAGTTCTGTTCTGCATCTTTCACCTGCGCAGGCCGGACCGGAACCTCGGCCATCAGGACCGGAATTTGATCCGGATTAACCCACAGCAATGGCGCGCCTTTCAGCAGGCGTGATTTCAGCTGTGCGTCGATCATGATGTCATCCTTCTTTGCTGTGAGGCTGGTATAAAAGACCCTGCTGCATAGGGAAACAGCAGGGCCAGAGTTGCAGTCCTGCTAGGGAACTACAAGTATGGATCAGGCCGGGTAAGACGGGAAGGACTTACACAGATCTGCAACTGTTTCTTTGCAGCGTGCAACCGCTGCATCGGTGTCTTCTGCCGCTTCGGCTTCAACAAGGTCCGCAATCATGTTGCCGAGGCTTTCAAATTCCGCTTCCTTCATGCCACGTGTTGTTGCTGCACCGGCCCCCAGGCGCAGACCAACCCATTCAGGTGGGCGTGGGCTGTCATTCGGGATGGCGTTTTTATTCGCGGTGATATTGGCGCGTTCCAGTACAACTTCGGCGCGCTTGCCCGTAATCCCCTTTGAGCTAAGATCAACCAGAACCAGGTGGGTATCCGTGCCGCCAGAAACAATACGCAGACCACGGTTTTGCAGGGTTTCCGCCAGTTTCGCCGCGTTCGCTTTAACCTGTGCGCCATACGCTTTGAAGTCGTCGGTTGAGGCCTCAAGCAGACAGACCGCTTTCGCTGCCAGAACCTGGCTGTGGATGGACCCCTGAACACCTGGGAAAACAGCGGATTGCAGCTTTTTGAACCAGTCTTCATTGTTGGTCAGGATCAGCCCGCCACGAGGCCCGCGCAGAGTTTTAGTGGTGGTACAGGTCACGATATCTGCGTGTGGGAAGGGGCTTGGGTGAACGCCAGCCGCCACAAGACCCGCGATATGTGCCATATCCACGTGGAAATGCGCGCCAACTTTTTTCGCGATTTCACCCATGCGGGCAAAGTCGATTTCACGCGGATAGGCAGACCCGCCGGTGATGATCAGTTTCGGCTGAATTTCCAGCGCCTGTTTTTCCAGAGCGTCATAATCGATCACTTCGCTGTCGCCATCAACACCGTAGTGATGAGGTTCAAACCAACGGCCAGACAGGTTCGCTTTCAACCCATGGCTCAGGTGCCCACCTGCGGCCAGATCGAGGGACAGCACTTTGTCACCCGGTTTCAACAACAGGAAAAACACGGCAAGGTTTGCCTGGCTGCCAGAATGCGGCTGAACGTTGACGTAATCGCAGCTGAACAGATCTTTCGCGCGATCAATCGCCGCCTGTTCCACCACGTCAACAAACTGACCACCACCATGAAAACGGTTGCCCGGGTAGCCTTCCAAGGTTTTGTTGGTCATTGCGTGGCCCAGCGTATCTAGAACCGCCCGGCTTACAATATTTTCAGAAGCGATCAGTTCGATCTGGTCTTGCTGACGGGCTTCTTCATTTTTCAACGCCTCAGCGACGACAGGATCGGCCTGAGCAACGGACTGGGAAAAATGCTGTGACATGGGGTTCTCCGGTGTAAGCAGGTTTTCCCAAGGATCCGTGAAATCTGCTGTCCAAAGCAAATCAGTATTGCTATTATTTTGATGTAGAAAAACTAAGGCTAAAACCTATGTCTCTTTCCCCGGCCCGCCCAAAAGGACCGCATCTGAATGCTCTGCGCGCGTTTGAAGCCGCTGCCCGCCTGGGCAGTTTTACTGCCGCAGCTGACGAACTTTCCGTCACGCCGGGCGCTGTCACACAGCACATCAAAACGCTCGAAGCCTGGGCTGAGACGCAATTGTTCATTCGCAATGCACGTGGTGTAAAACTGACCCCACTTGCAGAGGAATTGTTGCCCGGATTTACGCAAGCTTTTGATCAACTTGGGTTTTCAGTACAAGCATTACGCAACAAGGCGACGCCACAGAAAATCAAAGTCGCGGCCCTTCCCGCGATCGCCCAGCTGTGGCTGGCCCCGCGTCTGGGGCAGCTTCGCCAGATTGCCCCCGAGATTTCCGTATCCGTCGTCGCAATGGATACACCACCCAACCTTGCCCGCGAACCCTTCGATATGACCTTGTTCTTCACCGGAAAGCCTGTCGGCAGAAATGAAACCATCATTGCCGGTGATAGAATTTTTCCGGTCTGCGCCCCCTCAATTGCCGCACGTCTGACCCAAATCACCGATCTGGAAGCGGAAACATTGCTTCACGATGGGGCTTGGCATGAAGACTGGGATATCTGGTTGCGCGCCCAATCCGGTACGGAAAAAATCCAACGTTCTGGCACCGTACATTCCCTGTTTTCAATCGCTCTGGAAGAAGCCCGCCATGGTGGTGGTGTGTTGATCGCGCATGAAACCCTAGTCGCGGATCTGCTGAAACGGGGCGAACTGGTCCGGCCCTTTGCCACTTCTGTCGACCTGCCCCGAAATATGGTCGCCAGAACCACCCCCAATTTTAGAAATTCAGACACCTGGCATAAAGTCCGCCAAGTTTTGTTTCCTGGCACTTCGATATGAGATCACGACAGCGCTGAATTTATTCACCATCCAAAAACCCGCTGCGATCCACCAGCTGTGCTTCCCGATATTTGGCCAACAGACCCCGTCCTGCAAACTGCAAATGTTCCCACAAGGCGGCATTGGCAAATGTCACGCGAATATCGGCAGGAACCCCGGCAAAATCTGCCGCTGACTGTTCAGCGAACATCACATCCAGCTGCCATGACCGGCTGCCGCTTTCTTGATCGAACTGCAGAACTTCGGAGATTTTTGCATCATCCGGGTTCAGATCAAAATAGCCTGACTTGTTGCGCAAGGTTAGCCCGGTAACCCCTTCACGAAACAGCGTTACATACCGTTCGGGAAAAGCACCATTCAGGCGAACCGCGCCGGTTTGTGGCAAAAACAGCCCCAGTGGCTGTCCCGCCTCAAGCCACATCCCCTGCATAACGGGCTGGCTTAGCACAAAAACACCATCCGATGGCACTTGCTGCTGCAGACCTACAATCTGTTCATCCAGAATGGCTTGTTGTGCAATCAGGCTTTCCACCTGTTTTTGGGCCGCAAGCGCCTTTGCCGGATCTTCACCTTGCACCGTTTCATACACAAGAACGGCCCCTGCAAGCTGAAGCGACAACAGATCGTGCTGTTCCTGAAAGATAGGATTATTCAACGATGCCAGCACTTCACCCGCGTTTAGGTGGCCGTCTGGCAGTGCAAAATCGGCAAATCCAGGGCTGAGCACCGTAACCTGGTAAGATCCCGCCCCATCCGGTGCCACCGGGACAACCACCCGGAACGGAAACCGTACAAACATCAAGGCCAAGACAAGCCCGAACGCCAGACCCAAACGCCAGAGCCAACGTCGACGTGTCTCGCCAGGTTTTGCGATGGAAGCCCCTGGTTTTTCACGCAAAGCAGGTATTACAAACATGACAAGCGCCCCCCAGCCTGCGATCACCGCGCCTGCCCCCAAATAACGCGGGACAAGCGCAGACGCGATCACCCACAGAATGTTAATCCGATAGATCAACGCCAGAACCGCATAGGTCAACAGCCCCCAATGACGCCATCCTTTCGGCCGTTCACCATCTTTCCCAAATGACGCAATCCAACTGCGGGTATCTTTCATCACTGCGCTGGCGCGGGTGTACAGATTGCGTTTACCTATAGCATCCGTCAGCACGTAATACCCGTCCAGCTTGATCAACGGATTGGCATTAAACAGGATCGAATTCAGCGTGGAAAATACAAAAATATTGCCCAGCAACGTATGCAGATAGCTGCCTTCGGTAAAATGCCAGGCGATAAACGCAATCAGACCAATACAAACGTCCGTTACAATCCCCGCACCGCTGATCACGATACGTTGGCGTCGTCCCGTGCTGACATCGGCTTCGGTACAATCCACAAAAGGCATCGGATACATGCCAATCAAAAAGATCCCCCCTTTGCGCACACGTACACCAAACCGGGTCGCTGCAAGCACATGCCCGAATTCATGAATGATTTTCAGAACCGGCGCGATCAGGCCAAACGTCAGAATGGCTTCCAGCGAAAACGCATTGCTGAAAGCCCCCATGATCGCCCAGTCATTCCGAGCCCCAAGAACAACGGCAAATGCACCCAAAAGCAGCAGGAACCCAAGGAACCCGTAACTGACCAAAGCGCGTGCAAGACCTGTAAATCTGGGTTGCCATGGCCCGATGTCCATCAAGGGGAACGACGCAAACACCGGGTTAAACGGCTTTTTTTGTAAGATTTCTGTGCTGCGCATAGATTGGATCAAATGAAGAAAACCGTATGCTTCCTTTGTGCTGTCTTCATCCATTTCCGCCCGGGCATCCTGACGGGTTTGTGGATTTTCTGAGATCGCAGCAGCCTTCATCCGATGCACCGCTAGTGCGATTTTTCCCGGCAGTGTAAAGATTTTGCCGTTTGAACGGTCCTGCGCCAGATACAGGCTGCGCCCCCCTTCCGAGGATAAGCGCAAGGAAATCTGTTTCAGAATCGCAGGTCGAACCAGGTCCATGCCTTCATCCTCAGATATTCTGTAATATAACGCCCCAAAACCTTTGCCCGCATCGCGCGGCCGGTTTCAATATTGGCAAATCCAGCAAGACCCACAAACAGATCTTCCTGACCGTCCCCCTCTAAGCGAGCCGAAAAGATCAGTTCCGTCTGGCCGGTATTCGCATTGGTTTCCTGCATCGCAGGTGCCGTTATCGTCAAAGGCCAGGTTCTGCCTGAAATCCCCCGGAACCAGACGTCACCTGTCTGCCCAGGTTTCAACAACGGCGCATCAACCCGTCCAACAGACAGACGCAGGTTAAATGATGCTTCGGGTTGCAACGTGACGATGCTTTCACCGGGGGGCACAAATGCGCCGATGATTTCACGCCCCATGGCGGCAATCACCCGCCCACTTTCCGGGGCAACAACCTGTAACTGCGCGAGGCGATCTTCGATATGTGAAAGCTGGCGTTCATTGGTCGCAATCCGCTGTTCCGCCAGAACATAGGCCCCGTAATCATTGGCGGACAACGCGGCCTGCGCCCCGATCTTTTCCGTTTCCGTCTGCAAAGTCATTTCCGCACGGCGTTCTTCCAGCGCAGGTGAACGGAAGCGGGCAACAGGATCCCCAACGGTCAGTTGGTCCCCTACGCGCACATGCATTTCCTCAAGAAAAACCTCAAAGGGCAACGCCAGAGATCGTGCCTGCGCTGGCTGGCTGATCGCCGTAGCCGTGATCCGTAGTGGCGCAGGCAACAATAGCCAAATCACCAGTGCTGCTGCCGCCCCAATCATGGCATAGCGCATTACTTTTGCGCGTAACCCCGTGCGTTTTTTACGCGCCAGAAGAACGGACAGTAAATCCCTGATCCCCGCAATTTCTATCGCGACCTCTTTTGCTGGGCTGAACAAGATAAAACCAAAACTGTCTTCCCCCTTACCCGGCACATCCAGCAACAGACTGTCGCTTTCCGCCATCTCTGACAGCAGGGCGGAATCAAGCTTTTCTTCTGCGAAACTATCGCGATGCACCACTTCAGACGATGCATCATCTGCAATACGTTCGCGCAAGAGAAAGCGAATTTCATCTGCGATCGGGCTGAGTTTCTGATCCGACAGTTCAATCCGCTGAACTTTCCCTTCCCGAATCCGGGCAAGCGCAACTGCATCACACAAGCCTGCTTCTACACAGACATTAGCCGCCAGTTGCATCAATGCAGCTTCATTGCGGCGGGTCGCTCCGGTCAGCTGTTTCAGGGCAAGTGAAACTGCATCTGCCCTATCCACTGTCTCAGCCGCTACTGGCGGTCGGGCAAATCCTGCGGATAATGCCTTAAGTTTGTCTACCAACCCCGGCAGTTCGGTCACCCCCGGGACATGATCAAACAGCCAGACAATCCAGCTGGTCCCATTTTGTCCGGCTTCAGGCAGGGTGACACATAATTTTTCACCCATCTTTCGAATACCGGTTTTGTCACTACAAAGCTTCCTCAGCGCATCAATTGTCAGCCCTTCAGGAAGGCTGGCATAGAGATAATCCGGGGATACATCCTGCGTCTGATACAGACGCAGGATGGTTAGGACGCCGTCAATCACCGAACCGCCCACCTGCATAAATACAAGATAACATTGTTGTCTTCTGCACCTTCACCGCAGCGGCAGCCATCATCAGGTTTCGATTTTACCGAACTGACCTTCATATGCTGCGATGGACTGAGACAGAATAACCGCCAGACGTTTGGCCGCAAAGGGACTCATGACAATCCGGTTGCCCAGTTTCACATCAACAGATGTGGTTTCTTCCGCTGTCCCGCGCCAGTGTTGATGCGTCCCAAACAGAAGAAAAAACTCTTCGCGATTGGCTGTCGCCGTACCAATATTGGCGTAGACGCTCTGCATTTCGCTGTCGTCCCAGTTGATGGTCTTGTCATTCAGCACCTTTGGCGCGCCCTCAACTTTATCAGTCATCGCCATTCTCCTGTTTTTTGTTATTTTTCATAATCTACTCTGCCGCCATTTGCAGCAGTGCATAATCAGTTTCACCGTCAGTCTGCCCGTCGTCAAGCACATCCCCGGCCGCAGCTTCTTCTGTTGGTTGCATCCGTGCCAGAATGTATTCGATCAACTGTTCAATCAGCAATTCATGTGTCGGTGCATTTGCCTCCCAGAAGGCACCGAAATCGGCACGCAGGGATGCTTCAATCGCGGATTTAATAACCGAGATATCCGCCCCGATTGAAGTCAGTTCCACAACCGAACGCACAAAATGATCGCTTTCCAGATAGTCCAGAACACGGCTGATAAAATGCGGATCTGTCAGGCTGCCATAGCTTTGCCCGATGTACCCCTCAGACAGGAATTGTTGCGCAATGATCGAGCCCGCGACAGAAAACCTTTCGTGTTCGCGTGACAGCAGATCAAGCGGGCTGCCGATCGAATCTTTCTGCTGCGCTGCAGACACAACATCGATCGCACCTGGTCCTGCAAAGTTAGATGTGTACAAGAAGCGCTGCGCACTCTCGCCCGCAAAGCCAGGCGCATCCCAACCAGCCCGGAAGATACCAGCATAACCATCTGAGAAAATCAGGTCGCTCGCAGTGTCACCATGGAACAGATCGGGGCCAAGGCCACCCACAAGAACATCCGGCCCATCTTCCCCGAAGATCACATCATAGCCACCTGTCAGATAGGCAAAGTTGGTATCGATCTTAAGTTCTTCCAGAATGGAGCCATCTGACAAGGCCGTCCAACCACGCGACATGATGACAGTATCCCCAATCAGGAAATCCTGACCTTCATTCCCATGCAAGATATCATCGCCAAAACCACCCATGATAAAGTCGTTCCCGGCATCGCCATGCAACATATCATCATAAGCAATATCCATCCGGAAGCCAGTCAAATGAATGACCCGATCCTGCGCAGATTGACCCGGTAATACATTCTGATGGGTCTCCAACAGAAGCGTCGCAATATCACCAACAATCATGTCATCAGACACACCGCCTGTGATCAGATCGGCACCGGCCTGACCAATCAAAATGTTATCACCAACCGTTCCTTCGGCTGTGATCGTATCACCGCCACCCAACACCAGATTGGTCAGCAGAATGCTTTCGACATCCGTTTCATTCCGGAAAGTAATGGTGCCATCATCCCCAAGGGCCACATCCTCACCTTCTCCGACAGACACAAAATCTGTGCCCTGGTTTGCAATCACAATATCATTTCCACCGCCTGAATTGATCGTGTCATTTCCACCAAAACTCAGGAGTTCACTGGAAACACCACCCAGACCATCCGTATGCGCAGACTCCCAGCGACCATCGTCACCCAGGATCACATCGGCACCCTCGCCAGTATTCACGATATCACTACCCGCGCCGGCCAGTACAACGTCAATACCACCAAGTGTTGTGATCGTGTCATTGTCACCTGATCCGGCAGACAATGTATCCGCCCGACGGCCATTCACATTCACAAGCCCCGGATCCAGTAGAACATCACCGAAGTCGCCGACAACAATATTATCACCTGCACCTGCGTGCACAATATCGGCCCCGCGACCACCAAGAATAACGTCATCCCCAGCCAGTGTAATGATGTCATCCACACCGTTATTCGACGCACTGCCTGTGGTCACAGACCCGTTGCTGCCAGTGCTTGCATTGATTATACCGCTATCACCCAGCACACGGTTGTTACCCGCACCAAGATGGGCAGTATCCCCCTCCGCTCCGAGTGCAACATAGTCATGCCCCGCACCAGTAATAACATTATCGCTGCCACCCAATGCATCATCAGAGGTTTCAACCCGGGTCGTGGTCGCAGTCAGCGTGATTGCACCGTTGTCACCAACCACACGGTTGTCGCCTTCACCCAGGTCAGCGATATCATCGCCAGATCCAAGCGCGACAACATCTTGGCCACCCAGTGTGGTCACGTTATCCGCACCGCCGACTGAGGCCGTGTTGGTCGTCACGGTCGTCGTGCCGGATCCAACGGAAATCACACCGTTGTCACCTAGAACAAGGTTGTCACCTGCATTCAGATCCGCAACATCATCCCCAGCACCAAGCGCGACATAATCGTTGCCCGTACCGGTCGTCACATCATCCACTCCGCCAGTCGCCGCATCAGAGGTTTCAACCCGGGTCGTCGTTGCGGTCAGCGTGATTGCACCATTGTCACCAACCACACGATTATCACCCTCGCCCAGGTCAGCGATGTCATCGCCAGATCCAAGCGCGACAACATCTTGGCCACCCAGTGTGGTCACGTTATCCGCACCGCCGACTGAGGCCGTGTTGGTCGTCACGGTCGTCGTGCCGGATCCAACGGAAATCACACCGTTGTCACCCAGAACAAGGTTGTCACCCGCATTCAGATCCGCAACATCATCCCCAGCACCAAGCGCGACATAATCGTTGCCCGTACCGGTCGTCACATCATCCACACCGCCAGTCGCCGCATCAGAGGTTTCAACCCGGGTCGTCGTTGCCGTCAGCGTAATTGTACCATTGTCACCAACCACACGGTTGTCGCCTTCGCCTAGGTCAGCGATATCATCGCCAGATCCAAGAATGACAGCATCATTACCGCCCAATGTCGTCACGGTATCATTGCCACCAACTGCCGGATCCAGGCTGCTGAGAGATGTCTGGCTGCTGGTCTGCGACAAGCTTCCGCTGTCACCAATAATGGCATTATCACCGGTGCCTGTGCTGATTGTATCGCCCGCACCACCCGCAATGACCATGTTGTCGCCATTGCCTAGATCAATTGTGTCCACACCATCATCACCATGTGTTCGGGACGTCGCAGTGATGATCGGGGTTGCGCCTTTGGTGTTGTGCGAAATCGTTCCGCTATCACCCAACAAAACATTGTCGCCATGACCCAAAGTGATCGCGTCTGCACCTTCGCCACCAGCCAGAATATTGACGCCATTCCCGGCATCCAGCGTATCATCATTATCCGCAGCAAGGCTTTCTGCGGTTGTCATACCGATCAGGCGACCCGTGTATTCACTGTTCGGATCGATGGTAATTTCACCATCATCCCCCAAAATGTAATTCACGCCATCCTGCAGATCGACACTGTCAGAACCACCACCAAGAATTGCGATGACTTCACCACCTGTTGCGGTGATGTCATCATTGCCATCATCGGCATGGGCTGTACTTTCCGCAGCTTCGGCAATCGCCGAAATCAACTGAAGCGAACGGGCCTCAGCATCAAGCTGGTCCTGCGTCGCACCAGACGGTGCCGGCGCAAAACCACGCAACGCAGCCAGCGCAACAGGATTAAGGGTAATCGCCCCCGCATCCCCGATCGCAACCAGCCCACCATCCGTTGCTGTAATTGTATCATCGCCACGGCCACCAATCACCAGATCTTTCAGGTCCGGCTGTGGCGCAGATGAATATTCAGAAGGCGTATCAACACCCAAAGTAATTGTATCATTGCCATCCGTTGCCAACCCGACCGACGTGATCGTACCTGCCGTAATATCCAGAACACCATTGTCCCCAAGAACAAGATCACCGCCAAGGCCTGTGTTGATTATATCATCACCTTCCCCACCGATCACCAGATCATTGCCGCGACCTGCCGTAACGGTATCCGCCCCACCAGAGATTGCAGCGATTGAAATCACCTGGGTTGCGGCTTCCAGAATGCGTGCGCCTTTGATTTCACCAAAGTCACCTAGGAAGATGTTATCGCCTTGCAGATCCTTAAGGGTTTCACTTTCCCCTGCAAGGGCCGCGCCTGCGATCAAAATGTCATTGCCTGTGCCACCAGACAGATTGTCCGTACCTGAAAACGAACTGGTCATCTGCGTGGTAATCGCGCCTTCGGCGATCAGATTTGATGACAAGGTGACACGGGCGAAATCGCCGATCAGAATATCGTTGCCAACTCCGCCTTCAAGGGTGTCAGATCCACCCCCGCCCAGCAGAACATCCGCGCCTTTGCCGCCATCAATAATATCATCACCATCCGCAAGATGAGATGTTTCAATCAACAGCCCACGTGTCAGAGGACCGTTGATATCAAAACTTGCAATATCAATAGATCCGCCGCCAACAAAGCTCATGTCAAAGGTGCCGCCGGTGATAAAGTCATCATCGAAACCACCATTCAGCGCATCTGCCCCAAGGCCACCTTCAATGATGTCAGACCCAAGCTGACCGTAAATCGTATCTTCGCCTGAACCACCGATGATCACATCCGCACCATCTTTCAGGGCAAGACTGTTCAGGTTCGCATCATTTCCTGTCAGACCATCCACGCCTGCAGCTTCGCCCCAACCCCAGACTTCGGTCTGAGCGCCTTCAACATTGATCAGATCGCGACCAGCACCACCTTCAACAAAGACATTGGAACCACCAGTTGTCACGGTATCCGCACCATCACCAGACAGGATTTTCACAACGCCTGTACCGCTTTGGTCTGTCGTGATGCTATCTGCACCGCTGCCAGTCAGGATGACATGGTTGCCCCCGCCTGCGATCACAGTTTCAACGTCTTTCGCGGCTTTCAGCTGTGTCCCCGCAGTGTAGTTATCCAGAACCGAATTCAGGTTCATTTTGCTACCACCAAAGGTGTAATGCGCTGCAGCACCACTGTTCACTGTGCCATCCGCATTGATGCCCAGCAGATCCAAGATCTTCTGTTCTGTCACACCGCCGGTTGCGAATTCCGCAAGGAAAACATCACGCATGCCAAAGTCTTGGTCACCCATATATATGACATTGCCACCCTTGATATCGACAGTATCTGCACCGCCTTCACCAAAGATGATATATGTGCCACTTGCACCCGCTCCGGCCGTGATCGTATCCGTCCCGTCCCCGGCAAAGACCACATGCACACCCGTATCCGCCAGAGTGATCGTATCGCGACCGCCACCGGTATAGGTGATGGTCGGGATGCCGTTTGTCATACCTGACAGGTTAACCCGGTTGTCACCTTCGCCAGCAGGAATAATGATCGCGCCCGCATTCTGGTTCACATCACCGGAAATCGTGCGGCCACCAGAAGACAATGTCACTGCGATCGGGGAATTCGGGCCAGTGATGGTGATCACATCATCGCCATCTCCTTCGATCAGGCTCATGCTGGCACCGGCACGTGCGCCGACATTCAGAATGGCGGTTTCACCATTGTTGATACTACCACTCATCTGCGCGGACACCTGATTACCGCCAAAGTTAATGCTGTCACTAAAGTCAAAGACCGTCGTGGACCATTTCAGATCCGGCAGAGGCCATGGAAGACTGATCCCGGCCCAGACACTCAGATAGAACCCATAGCTGGCACTTCCTTTAAAGATATAGCCAAGCGCATCCAACGGATCACCGCCCGCAACCGCGTCTGCCGCCGCTTCAACAATGGCAATCAGTTCCGGAATACGCAGTTTACCGTCATTGTTCGGATCGTTGAAGCTCAGCTGAACGCCCGCATGTCCGCTGGCCGTCAGACCGGCAATACCCGCATTCAAACGCACCGACGCACCGATATAAGCATCCACAAGGGACCCGGGTTCCGCGTTGATAAACACGCCATCCAGCAAACGTTCCGGATCAAGAGAGTTCGCAAAGTTCACAATGCCGCTCAGGTCGTATCCAGCCTCAAATTGCGCAATCAAACGGGCCTCGATAGACGCTGAGAAGACCGAACTGATGATATTACGCACCCAGCCAGGTGCACCAATTGAACTTAGGACATAATCCCCGATATCAATCACGCCCGTGTTCAGATTGAACAGAGTAAACTTGGCTTTGACCAGATCAACCTGATCAAAATTCCCAGTCAGGATGGACATCGCCGAGAAAGGATCGGTCAGCAGAGGCAATTCAATTGAGATGCCGTTTTTCGGATCACCAAAGACGCCAAATTTTCCGCCCGAAGTCGACGCAGTCGTCGTCCCACTGCGCACCATGTCGCGGTTATCAACATCGGAAACCGTCTTCTCACCCGCTTGCATGTCTCCAAGGCTGCTGGTGAAATCAAAGGTGCCAAATAGAACCATGCCATCGGTCGAATGCAGGGCTTGTACGAAATTCAGAATGTCACCAACCACTGTCGCAACAGAATCTGCAATCTTAATGATCGGGAACACATTGCCCAGAATATCAACAAGGAAGCTGATCGGTTCACTGTTCAGGAAGTTAAAGAAACCCGCCAGTGGATCGATGAACGCCATGATCGGATCAAGGATCGGCTTGATCAATGCATCATAAAGAACCGATGCATCCAGACGTACATTATTAAACAGCAGCTTGTTCAGCTGCAGCCCGTCAGTGGTGTCATACACCCCGTTGAATACCAGTTCGGCGTTCACACTTGGGATAACCTGCGCGCCGGCGATCTGCACCGGATCGCCGGTGCTAGGGTCAAGGATATTTGCTTCAATCCCAATCGCCACATCAATTTCAGCGCTGAATTCAAAGGCAATCAAATTGGCTGTATCAAGCTGTGCAACATAGACAACTTTTTCCCAAGACAGCGTTACATCATTCGCGTCTTTCGGGTCTACACCGGTAAAGTCGCGGACAATTTCGCCAGCATCCGCAGGATCAGACGCAGTATCAACAATCGTCAGGCCGTCTTCCCCAAACAGATCTGCTGTCAGCGATGCGGTCAGTTCTGCTGTGCCTTCCTGCCCTTGACTTGCCTCTGCAATGATATTGCCGTTGCCGTCCAACGTCACGGCTTGGGCACTGACACCCAGCACGTTAAAGACGCTCATAGAACCTTCAAAGGTTCCGGCATCAACGGTGAAGTTAATGCCAATTTCTTCCTCATCCGTGTCATTCAGCAGGAAGAAGCCATTTTTATCGAAACCAAAGCCGATGTTTACAGCATAATCCAGCTGCATTTTGATCTGAGATCCCTGCTCAACTTCCATGTTGAAACCTGGAATGCCAAAGTCAAAATCAATATCCATCATCTCGTTAAAGATAATCGCATTGAAATTCAGAACAGCGTAAATATAGCTGTCCTCAGTGCCGCCATCCGTGTTCAGATAAGCCTGCAGGTACTCGACATCGCTTGTGTCCAGAAGATCATTCAGCGCATCGTTCACAAAACCTTCCAGCAGATCAACTGTGGTTGGTAGGCTGCCATCTGGCAAGGCTTGATTGGCGTAGTCAAGGGCGGCTTGAATAACGTTGTATCGGAAATCACTGAAGAAACTGACACCCGCACCAATCGCATCACCGACAATCGGCAGATTGATCCCGCCCAGGAAATTATCAAACTGCGTCTGCATCTGATCCATCAGCAGATCGAGGCCACCCAGTACCAGGCGTGGATTGTTCAGCAGGGACAGAACATTCAGGTTCGACAGGAAATCGGACAGGTCTGGCAGGCCAAACTCAAAGTTGTCCATATTGATGCCATCGCCCAGATAAAGCGAAACAAGATCGCCGTCAAAGCTTGCACCCAGATCACCAAGGTCGATAGATTTCAGCGTCACACCGTCTTTCAGTGACAGCAGATCCGCCTTCCAGCTCAGCTTGTTCACCGCCGGGTCAAACAGCCCCAGACTGTCGGACAGTGGCAGTTCAATATCAACGCCGATTTTGGCTTCAAACCCAAAGAGATCCGCAAACCCAAGTGCTGCATCTCCGGGGATATCAAACAGGTGCGACAGATTATACTGGTCGTCGTTGTCATCGCCATCAATGTCGTTGATCACAAATTTCAGGAAAGCCGGATCACCGGACCCATCCCCCGCATTGACCAGCGCTTTACCATTTTGCACCTGAACTTCTACCGGGCCAAGACCCAGTTTAATGTTCAGACCATCATTCACACCCGCAACAAAGCTTGCGGTAATCCCAGTTTTCGCAGTGTCCAGATAAACGCGCGGGGCGCCGACATTGACAGCTTCGTACAGCACTTCGGAAACCATATCTCCATCAGATGCTTCTGTGCCGCCTTCAAAGCCAAGCGCACGGGCAACATTGCCCCCCCCCAGATCAGTCACCCGGAATTCGATATTCTTTGATTGATCTTCGCCGCTGACCGCAAATGTTACAGGATCATAACCTGCCGCATCGGCAAAATCAGTGCCCTGCAGACGGATTTCGCCTGACTCGGCAATCACATCCAACAGATTGCTCAGCACAATGGTGATACCCGGGGCCGCAGATTCAGAAATCGCACCACGGCTGACAGAGGTCGCAGACAATGCGTTGTTAAAGGCTGCAACAAATCCGGCTTCTGTGGTGCGTGCTGCATCGGCAGGGATGGTCACTTCAACAGGCGTATCATTGATGGAAATGGTGAAGATATATTCATCCGCAAAGTCAGAAAAACCAACCCCAAGCGCGATCACCTGTTTGCCGTCATCTTCTTCAGACTCAGCCTCGTCCACGCCAAACAACGCGTTTACGCCGGTGTTTACGATGATCTCGCTGTCCGTATCCGAAAGGGTGATTTTCCCGGTATCAGCATCATAGGTAAAACTGACATTTGTCCCGAATTCAGCCTTCACCGCAGCATCAATCGCGGCCACGGTTTCATCCAGGCTCAGCTCTTCGTCATTATCTGTGTCAAACGCAGCCGTGCCATCTAGGTCAAGCTCAATCTGTTTCGTCTCACCCGTTTCGGTATCTGTCCAACTGATCCGCAAGTCATTCCCGCCACCCGGACGGAAATTCACCGAAGAAACAGTCGACAACCCTCCAAGGCCGGTTGCACCCGGGGCAATAACCGTAGGTTCAATCAGGGTCGGTGACAGATCAATCCCGAACGAGAAATCAAGCGACAGTTCGGGGTCAAAGATAAGTTCGCCATCACCGCTGACATCCACCAGACCACTGACAACATCCGCCAGATCTTCACCCAGAAGATCCGCCAGTTGATCGCCCAGCAGTTCGACAAGATCCAACTGGAACGGCACCGTTTTCTGGTAATCTTCCAGGAACTTAAACGACAGATCAAACAGGATGGTTTTGTTGTCCGCATCCCAGGTCAGTTCCACTGTATCCTGCCCGAACACCCCTTCCAGATATCCTTCAACCGCATCAAGGCCGGACTGCGGATCATTGCGAAGGTCTTGTAAGGCGTTCAGGAAGTCGGAGGCAAAATTGATCTGATCCAGAATAGAAAAGTTCAGCAGCGGGATGTCATTTGCAAGGAATGGCAATTTGTCAGACAGGGTTTCCCCCACCACAACCAACACATTCCCGATCGCGGCCAGCGTATCCAAGATATCGCCATTTTCCAGGCTGGTCAGACCTTCGATGGCATCAAGTGCCGCCGGATCATTGCTCAGAAGGGCCACATCCCAAGTGTTGGTCAGATCAAACAGATCGATCACCGACAAGCTGACACCATCAATCAGGTCTTCGTTAATGCCGCTGATACCGGCAACGGTAACTTTCACATCCCCCATGCGCACCAAAAGCTGCGCCAGTTCTTCATCACCGGAATATTCAAAGGCATCTTCAGTGACGACATCACCGCTGACGGTCACTGTATCACCACCGGCGTTCAGCCCCTCACCCTCACCATTCACGACAATGCCGCCCAGCAATTCAAAACGCCCCAACAGCGATGAAATGCCTGGTGCTGAAATCACAATCGGTTCGCCATTTTCCAACTCAACCTTATCGGCAATCGCATCCCGCAGGTTCCGGAAGGTCAGCTGTTCGTTGAATTCGCCGTCCAAATTTCGGCCCAGAATGTTGGCCTCAAATTGTGCATTGGCATGCAAAAAGTTCTGAGACGCATCATCTGCACCAATGGCAACCGCGATAATACCAAGATCCGCAGACCCGGTAATTTCAGATGCCGTTGCACTGGCATCTGCGCTCAGCGACAGATCCGAGAAGAAGACATTATCAAGAACCGCATCCGCCAGATTGTCGCCAAAGCCCTTTTTGGCCTCAAGCGCATTATCAGCGCCACTGCCGCCAATAACGGCTTTACCAAAACCAACCAGATCGATCCCGACAGCGGAACTGAATACAGCATTAAGCTGTGCAGACAATTGCGCCGAAAGCTCTAGATCACCCAGCACACCCAACCCCAGATCACTGGCGTTAAACCCGATGCCGTCATCAGATGAAATATCAAGCGATGCCTCAATATCTGGGAAACTGAAGATTAACTCTCCATCGCTGGTCAGTTCCAGCGCAGCCCCCGGGAACTGACTGTCCAGTTCGCCGTTCACCCAGTTCATCAATCCGTCGATATCAAGGGCGCGCAACAGATCGGCGGGATCTGCGGACAGGCTGAAACTGCGCCCTTCACCCGTATCCAGCGAGAACCCAAGCCCATCACCATCACCGTTTGTACCCGCAGTAATACCAATATCTTTGGCATCCAGCGAAAGGTTCAGATCACCGATCAGTTCTGCCAAAGATGTCCAACCGGTGCCCGATCCGCTGTATTTCACATCCAGTGCCTGATCTTCCCCATCCACATTCAAGGTAAAGCGCAGGTTCTTCACACCGGTCAGTGCAGATATATCAAACGTCTCTAGTTCAAAAGATGTACTTGCTATGGAAAAGCTGACCACAAATTCAGAGGTGCCAGTCCCGAACACTTCTGCAACTTCCGTCAAATTGCTCAGATCAAATCCAAGGTCAAACAACGAGAACCCATCGTCTTCATTTCCATCGGCTGCCTTACGCGCAGTTTTGACAGTAAACGTATTATAGGTCGCCTGGCTGCCGCCCGACCCTGGTGTTTTGGTCCCCGTCACCTGAAGGCCGCCGCTCTGACCAAGTGCGAGAGCGATCCCGTGACCAGACAATGCGGTATTCAACAGATCCGCTAGGCTCGCCATACGGGCAGATAGGGAAAGCGATGTGTCCAACGCATCCGTTCCAGCCAAGTCAACATGCACATCGACAGGCGAACCATCAGGGGACGTTACAGACAGCGAAATCCGGTTATAATCCAGAAGTTTGGTAAATTGGCCAAGGCTCATTCGTGAACCGTTCTGCGTATCCACCTCTTCGGTCAAATTTGTTGGAATAACCTCAGCCGTATCACCAGACCCACTGTCAAAGCCAAGAGCCGCTTTATCGATCGAGAACGTACTTGCCAGATCGTTAAAGAAGCCGGACAGTTCGGTCATCAGGTTGCCAAAACGCACATCTGTCAGGGGGATTGCAATGTCAAATGCGCTGTCGCTTAGCGCGCCGGACACAGTTTCACCGATGTCTTTCAGGAATTGTACGATTTGTTCCGTGCCCATGGTCGCAAGGGTCACAAGCGTATCTTCCAGAATTTCTTCAGCTTCGGCGCTTAGGCCAGTGTCTGTCAGATCCAAGCTGAAATCGAATGTCGCCTGATCAATAAACGCCCGCAGACGCCCCGCTGCGCTTGTACTGTCCACAACAGATGTCAGGGTGATACCTGCGGTAAAATCCTGTGTCACCGCGCTGAAATCCAGGCTGCCTGCCAGATCAAGATCAATCAGGTCATATGTCTGATCCGCGATAATATCGCTATAGGTTGTTTCCCCAATTTCCTGGATGCGTGCCGCAACATCAATTGTCGCTGTGCTGCCCGCCCATGTCACAGATGGTGTGCCCCCGCTCAGATCAATGCTGCCACCAAGGTTCATGTCACCGCCGCCGCTGTTGCCTGCGGTCACAAACAGGCCAAATTGCGCGGTCTCAAGCGCAGTCACCTCCAGCGCCAGCAGACCCAGATTAAACCCGGCACCCGCTACGCCAGTAATCGCACCGCCCACTTCCAGAAGTGGCGCAAACGCAAATTCGTGAATGTTCACCGCCAGCCTGTCTAGGATATCACCGTTGAACGTTGTCTCGGTCTCAATTTCAAAAGAAACCAGACTGTCACCCGCCCCCTGAGACAGAACATCAAATGGCAAGCTGATGCCTGGAATGGCGGACTGAAGCAGCGCTTGGAAATCAGCAAATGCCTGCGGCAGGTTCACGTCAACATCAACAGCGAAATCACCGTCCTGCGTAAAGGTTACAAGCGTTTCGCCACCCGCAGTGATGTCCTCCAACGCAACAGAGAAATTCCCCGTGCTCAGCCCCATCGCGGTCGCAACCGCATCATGGAACATGGTCTTCACATCAGCCGCAGTGGCCGTGGCAACACCATTGCTCAGCGTCATACTTCCGATCAGCGTATCAAGCGCACTGTCCACTGTCCCCGCAGTAAAGTTCTCCGCCGTATAGATAGCTTCAATCTGTGCAGTGCTAAGATCGCTGACAAAGTCCGAGTCAGGATCAGGGTCAGCGTTATTGATAAATGTTTCCAGCTGGTTGCGCACGTCGGCGGCCACATCAGCAGAGAAATCCCCATCAATCAGATCACCGATGGATCCATCCACCTTGCTACGCAGTTCTTCGATTGCGTCCCGGATCCGTTGCACGGTTTCTGTGGCGACACTCAGATCAACGACTTCGCCGGTAGAACTGTTCACATCTTCAGCCGTATCCACAAAGGCGCTGATCTTATCTAGGGCCGAGGAAGCCGTTTCATCAAAGGTATCAAGAAAACTGGTAATCTCATCGATCTGTTCGTCAAACAACTGGGCCACACCGGACAAAACAGATGTCAGCGCCGTGCTTGCGTTGATGTCAAATTCTAGGTTTGCATCCAGCATCACCCGGGGTTCCAGAGGGACCGCGCGCAGATCAATCGGCAGCTGACGCGCGTTAAATGGCGCAGGCAGAAGCATATCTTTCGCAGGCACCATATTGGCACCTTTTGGTGAAATTGCTTTATTCTTACCCATAATGTCCTCCATCGCCCCAAAGGCACATAAAACGAATAGACTGACCAAACGACCAGCACTGCGCCCCAGAACACGGGCAACTCATTACGACTTTACAACCGGCCCCAGACCGGCCCCGCAAGATTAAAAGACAGCGTTCAGTGAAATTGAGAAACGCTGTGTTTTATCCCCTTCACGAGTCTTAATTGGTTCCGCATATGCGGCCTCAAGTCTTCCAAACTTTGTCTGCCAATGCAGGGAAATGCCTGCGCTGGTCCGGATATGTAGATCATCATCCACTCCCGCAACGCCTGGCAGATCCCAGACAGATCCCGCATCTGCAAACAGGCCAACAGACAGGCCTTCGCGCGGCAAGGGCATTCTGACTTCAAGTGATCCATTCAGATACCGAGTACCGCCAAGGGCTTCATCCGTGCCAGGCGCAATTGGCCCCGCCCCGCCCCACGCAAAACCACGTGGCGCAGTATCCGCAGTGAAGGCACGATCCAGGATGCTGACATAACCATCATTGCCCTGACCCCGGATCATACCGGTTCCTAGGGAAAAGTTCACAACAGATGTACCGACCAGACGATGTGTGCTATCGACCGCAGCTGCAAACCTGTGCCAGCCCCGGCGATTACCACCTGACAGGGACGCCCCGATATCAAAACTAAGGCTGGTGCCCGTATCCAACAGTCCCCCGCCCTGTTTGTTACTCCAGGTCAAACCCGCACCAACACCCAGCACATCACTTCGTCCAGCATCCGCGGCAATCAGAGGTGAAACAGATCCATCCAAATCACTCAGCTCGTCGCGGTGAAAAAACAGTTCTGTTTCAAACGACAGCTTGTCCGACACGTCCGCACCATACAGAACAGAAATCCCACGCGTTTTCTCGGCATAGGGTTGAAAATCCCAGTCTGAGCTTTCCCCAAAAACTGAAATGCGCAGTTCCGGGTTTTGCCCAGGCCAACCGTCACCAAGTGTAAAGCTTTTCGCGACCCGCAGGCCCGCGCCATGACCTTCAGATCCCGCACGATAGTTCAATCGCGCACTGATGCCTGTCTGCAAAATATCCTGACCTTCAAGGCTGATAAACGTGGTCGCCCCATATTTGTCAGAATAACTTAAACCGGTGGTCAGCTGTCCGCCCGGCGCCCCTTGTGCCAAGACGGGGGACGCTCCCAAAGCCAAGCCCACTATCAGAGACGCAATTGTTGTCTGCAATTTACCCATCTGCTTCATTCCCACTGCTCCCGGCACCACCCGCGGTTGTCATCATACATTTGCTTCCTGGCAGAACATCCGGCGCTGTCAGGCGAAAAAACACGCTGATTGTATTCGATGCCAAATCCGCAAGCTGTGCCGCGTAATCAAATTCGACCAAGCGCGCGTTTTCTTCACTGCCGTTCACAATCACGGAATACTTCGTTTGTTCTACGAATTCCCCGAAAAAGGCAGACGGAACAAAAGCTTCGACACGCAAAGGCTGGTTCACATAGATGGTCGCCACATGTTCCCGTCCGGCCGCTTCGCCGACGTTGATCAAGTCTTCCCCGACAACACCCGTCACGGGGCTGTTAATCTGCAGTGCCGATAATGATGCCGCGACCCGCTCCATCTCAAGCCGCGCCAGTTCCAAACTTTCGCGCTCCCGCAGGATGTCACCTTCTGCACTGACCAACTCAAGCGCGGCGGCCTCGTGTTCTGCAACCGACACCGCATTGCGCGCCCGTGCCCGCGCAAGTCGGGCTTCTTTGCGGGCCAGGCCATCACGCCGGGTGACCGCCAAATTCAGCGTTGCATCACCTGCAGCCCGTGACTGTGCCAAGGCAAATTCCCGACGCAACAATGTGTCGTCCAGCGCCAGCAAAGGCGCACCCTCCGATACTTGCATGCCCGGACGGACAAAAACCTCTGCTACAATCCCCGGCAAAGGCACCGAAACCTCGACAGATTGCAAAGGCTTGATCGTGCAGTTCACCGACATGCTGTCAGCCGCCAGATTTCCACGCAGTGCCGCAAAGGTCGCCGGATCCGTCAACGTGTTTTCAGGCGCACTCTGGGCCTGTATGACACCAGACGTCATCAGAAGACAGACACCAGCTAAAAAGGGTTTGATCATAGCCACGATCAGAAACCCGAATTGCTCAGGTCCGCACCCATCAGATATTGCAGACGCGCCCATGACCGCAGGTATTCGGTCTGGTAAAACGCTGTGCGTTCGCGGGCAATCGACAGGCGCAGTTCCCGGGCTGCAACGGCCAAGTCTGCAGATTGCCCCGTCGCCAGGCGATCACGTTCAGACCCAAGTGCACGGGCGGATTGTCGGGCTGCATTTCCTGCTTGCCCCATGGCACGGGACAATTCACCCATCCGGGCATGTGTTGTACGGATCTCTGTTTCAATCTGGCGGCGACGGGCATAATAGTCCAGCGCACCAGCACGCACACCAACAGTTGCAGGCAGGGTTTCATACCCACGTCCGCGTCCGTTAAAGATCGGTATGGTCAGACGCACACCAACGGTTGTGTCTTGGGTCAACGATCCGCCACCAAACCGGCTGTCCTCGCGTTCCTCGCGTTCCAGCATCGCATAAGCAGCCAAAACCGGTGCAAAATCAGCTGCCAGCGCACGACGGCGATCCAATTCTGCCCCGACCACTCCAAGGGCTGCAGACATGACAACAGGGTTCTGCTCCAAGCCGGTTGCAACCGCCTGATCCGCAGAAATCCGGCGCTCAGATCCCGCAATACCCTGTGGGAAACGCAAAGCTGCGATTTCAGGCACGACAGACCCTGTCAGCAAGGCAAGATCACCCAAAGCTTCAGCATAACGCGCAGATTCTAAGGCTTCTTCAGATGCAATGGTGCTGCGTTCAGACCGCAACGAAGATACCTCGATCAGGTCCCCAAGACCACTGTCATCAAGCGCATTCTGCCCATCGATCTGACGGCCCAAGAACCCCATACGCTGGCGCAGTGACGCGGATCGTGCCCGTGCCTGGCTTGCCACAAGATATGCGTCAAACACCTCATACACCACATCGCGAACGACACGAATGTATTCCACCTCGGCAATGCTGCGGGCATTGGTTGCGTGCTGAATGCCAAAGATCCGGCTGAGATCAAGAATAGGCTGATCAATCCGCGCCTGAATGGTTGTCACCGGGTATTTTGCCTCACCCAGTTCAAAAACCGCATTGTCTGTTTCAATGACTTCCTGATTAATCTGATCACGGGTAAAGGTCACATTAATCTGTGGCAGGTATCCAAATATCGCATTCAAACGTTCAGCATCGGCACGGTTGATCTGCTGTGCAGCTGTTCCGATACGGGTGTTGCGTTCCAGTGCTGCGGTCAGCAAACCAGAAAGCTGCCCACTGCTTGTCGCCGCGTCTACGGATGCATATTGTCCACGCAGGCTTCCGGTTGCATTGTCACGTTCCAATGTGGATGCAAGTCGCGATTCTGCCCGCTCAGCAGCCTTATCATCAAGCCCCTGCACAAGCAGTTCATTCAAACGCTCGTCTGATGCTTTGGTTGTCGCGCTTTCACAGCCAGACAACACAAACGCCGTGGTAAACGCCCCAACAAAAGACGTAATTCGCCCCGTTCTAAAAACCATATTACCCGTCCCCACAGGTGGACGACCCTTGACAAAATCGCCCTGTTCAAAATTTTTATTACCGACAAATACTAATTACACACTTTGTACTAGATCTCTTTTAGCACTAATTTGAGTTATTGTCAAATCTGGTGTTTGAGGATTGTGGGTCATGCGGCGATCTGGTC
>NZ_JBMYXF010000030.1:0-37515 GCF_049608145.1 Halocynthiibacter sp. | reverse complement strand
CTCAGACGGGCCCATCACGGCTGACACACGCGCAACTGAGCGCTGCGAGTGCGGTGTTGCCAGCTGCCCGCGCGATTGGCGCGCGTGTTCAGACAGCTCCAGTGAACAGGGACAGGTGGAGGAATAAACATAATCGAGATGGATGATGCGTTTCTTTTCACCTGCGGTTTCGGTCAGTTCCAGTGCCACATCGTAATATTGATAGCCGGCCAGACCAGAACGCAGACTCATCACTTCCATCGGGAAGGAAAAGCGCATCTGAATGCGGGCGTCAAATGTGTCGTGATCGGTTTTATAATCAGCCAGCGCATCCTGGATCACATCAAAGGAAAACGTCTTTTTTGAATGGGTGTAGAACGTGCGCATGATGCGCGACATATTGATGCCCTTGCGCCCAGCTTCTAGGCTGACCGTGCCGGTGATCGATGCCTCAAGCGTGATGTCAGATCCATCCCGGCGATGAAACCGGATCGGCAAGCGAAAATTTGATATACCCACGTGCTGGATATTGCGTTTCGCACCTTTGATCAGACTTTCCGGGCCATTTTGCAGATCAGGCAGGGATGCTTTATAGGTTTCATCCACGGTGAATTCTTCGGGATAAGCCCTTGCCAAAGCGGGGTAATTCGCAACCTCCTGCCCCGGCAAAAGACGTGCAACAGAAGGATGAAGTTCTGCAACTTCTGTCACACTGGCCTCAGAAGCCCAGCTCTGTAGCAGCTTCAGCGCATCTTCAGCCTGTTGGCGAGACACAGCTTTGTTGTCTGGGTTAAACGTATCCATTGCGAACCCCCGGGGCAATTTCTGCTGACACTATAACAGCTTTCGCGCCAGATACCGCGCGAATTCCGGCGGCGCAATCGGGTTTTGCGGCATTTTGCAGAGATTGGCACATGGCGTTTATCAATCGTCAGATATCTTGACCACTGACTTTGCTTCACCGCAGGCCCCACAATACTTGTGAAACGAATTGTCCCGCGTGTCGCAGCTGCTGCATTTATTGTACAAACAAAACCCGCAATGCACGCAGAAATCAGCGCCTTCTTCTTTCTTATTTGCAAAGCTGCGATCACAGCTGGGGCAAGTCTGAGAAGACAGTTTTTTCAGTGCAACTTCATATGATATTGCCTGCCGCCGTTCCGTTTCAGTCTTACTTTCCTCGGTTTGTTTCTTTTCTAGATAGCGTCGCATCGCCACAATCACGTATTTGCCTGCGAACCCTGCCACAATCAAACCAACGATCGAGCGAAAGTACCCCCCGTAAGACGGCAAATAAGGTACCAGTTCCACAAAGAAAGCGAACACGGCAAAGAATATAAAACCACGAAACAAAGGCCAGTACGCACTTTGACGTTTCCGGGCGATCAACCAAGCCGAAATCAACAAAAGAGGCAATAAAATCAACAGGCGGATCAGAAATATCTTAAGCGTATTGATCTGCAGGGCTTTTTGATAGGGGGCGCGGGCCGCTTCACGCAATGTGCGTCGCTGTGACTTCAGGTTGCTTTCTTCATGAGACAGATTCCGCAATTCAGCTTGTGCGGTATGGACGGCCTGGCGTGCATCTGTCTGAAGCTCATTCAATGCATCAAGACTTTGGGTTCGCGCGATCACTTCGGGATTCTGATCTTGTGATTCCGTGGCACTGCGCGCCCTGATCCAGTTATCAAACCCGGCCCGAGCACTGTTATACTTCTGTTCGGCCGCACTTTGAACTGCTGTCAGTTCTGTGATTTCGCGGGCAACATCTGCTTGCTGACTTGCATTGATTTCCAATTGGGATCTGAGTTCATCAGAGGCCGCCTCATCAATAAAATCTTCCTGATAGATCGGCGCGGTTGACAGAGGAACATCCGCAATAACTGAAGCTCCCAGCTGGATTAGGAACCCTGCGATGACAACGGAAACCACCCACATCACAATTGCATAGAATATTGCCGGGCGTCGCGAAGAAGAAAAACTATTCATATTCAACCTCAAAAAAAACATTATGTTTCCGACCGCGCCGGAAAGTGTCGCCCCATACTTAATAATAGGGGCGACACAATCTGCTTAAACCGTGTCCAGCGCCTGCGTCAAATCATTGATCAGGTCCCCTGTGTCTTCCAATCCAACCGAGAACCGCACAAGGCCATCGGTAATGCCCAGTTCTGCACATTGCTCCTGGCTCAAACGCTGATGCGTCGTGGTTGCGGGATGTGTCGCAAGGCTTTTCGCATCGCCCAAGTTATTAGAAATTGTGACAATATCCAAAGCGTTTAGCAAACGGAATGCCTCAGCCTGGCCGCCTTTCAGATCCAGAGCAATCACAGTGCCACCTTCCTGCATCTGTTCCATGCACAGATCATGTTGCGCATGATCTTTCAGGCCAGGGTAAATCACACGTACCAGTTTATCATGCCCCTGCAGCGCTTCTGCGATTTTCAATGCAGAAGCCGCCTGCGCCCGCACGCGCAAATCAATGGTTTCAAGACCTTTCAGCATTACCCATGCGTTAAAGGGGCTCATGGAACCGCCGGTGTGTTTCAGATAGGTTTCGCAGGTGCCCCGCACAAAATCGCGCGATCCCAAGATCACACCGCCCAGGCAGCGCCCCTGCCCGTCGATATGTTTCGTCGCGGAATAAACCACCACATCGGCACCGCGTTCCAGCATCCGTGACAGCACTGGCGTTGCAAACACATTATCCACCACCACGATTGCACCCACCGCATGGGCCAGATCACAGACAGCCTTTACATCAATGATTTCAAGGGTCGGGTTCGCAACGCTTTCAAAGAACACAAGCTTAGTATCATCGCGCAGTGCTGCTTTCCAGGCTGTCAGATCCGTGCCGTCCACAAAGGTCACTTCAACCCCAAAACGTGGCAGGATATCTTCCAGAATATACAAACACGACCCAAACAACGCCTTCGCTGCAACCACATGATCACCCGCTTTCAGAGGGGCCGTCAGCGCAGCATTCACCGCCGCCATACCAGAAGCTGTTGCAAACGCCGCCTCGGCCCCTTCCAGCGCCGCAATACGTTCTTCAAACATCCGTACTGTCGGGTTGCCATAACGGGCATAGATAAATTCATCATCCGGACATTCAATAAAGCGCGCTTCGGCCTGTTCCGCACTGTCATATGCAAAGCCCTGGGTCAGATACATCGCTTCAGAAAGCTCGCCAAACTGGCTGCGTTTGGTGCCGCCATGTACCATCTCTGTCCGGGGTTGATATTTCGTTTCGCGCTGTGTCATTTCCATCTTCCATTTCACGGCCGGCCTGTGTCCGAACCAAAAAAAACCCGCACCGGAAAGGCACGGGGTGTAAGTAAACCCAGACCTCTTTAGCAGTATATTTTACGTGGCCTGCAATCCGGTTGATCAAATCACCACAAGGGCATCCATAGCCAAAAAAAACGAGTCGGGCAAGGGTTCAATGCGCCAGGCAGACCGCATCACATCTGTCCCGCCCTATTGGGCCGAATGTGTCCCGACGCACAGACCCATTTCTTTGGGACAGGTAAACATAAGCAACGGTGTTGCAACCAAATTTTAACGGCAGAGAGGAAAACTTCCCCGACGCTTCATGTTCAAAACGCGAGAAATCTGATGGTTATGGTCGCAGTCAATGCACAAAAAAGTTTTCCAGGGCGACCCGCCAGTTATCAGGCCGAACCCGGACTACACACCCGTGTTGACGCAACCACAGGGCCGATAGTGATCATGATCCATGGGATGAAATATGCGCCGCATTGTCCAAAACTCTGCCCACATCAGTTCATTTTTGCATTTAACCCCAAACGTCACCGCAAAGGCATTCGCAGCTGGCCACGCCATCTTGGCTTTACAGAGAACTGCGACGGTCTGGTCATTGGTTTTGGCTGGCCTGCCGGGGATAAGCTGTATCAGGCATTCAACGAAGCCCCTCACTCAGGCAAAGCTTTGGCATGTTTTATCGAAGATCTAAAACGACATGCCCCTGAACGTCCAATTCAGGTGATCTGCCACAGCATGGGGGCACGGGTGTTTTTGTCTGCTCTGCTTTATTTGAAGGCCCGATCTGTACAACGCGCGGTTATCATGTCTGGTGCGGAACTGCGGAATAATGCCAGAGATGCCCTGGCCACAGAAGCCGGGCGAAAGGTCGAAATCTTCAATATCACCAGCCGCGAAAACGATGTCTTTGACTTTCTTCTAGAAATCGCGATTTCCCCGTTCTCAGGCAAAACCGCTGCAATTGGTCGGGGGCTTGGCAAGGATTTTGACAACTGGGTCGATATCCAAATGGATCAAAAAGAAACCCTGAACGCATTGGCGGGGATTGGGTTCAGGATCGCGCCCCCCACCCGCCGCATTTGCCATTGGTCGCCCTACATTCGTCCGGGCATGTTTCCCTTTTATCGGCGTCTTTTGCGCAACCCTGAACGCCTGCCCGCAGCTTTGCTGGCCACGCATCTGCCAGATAAAACATCTGCGCGTTGGTCACGACTTTTTGCTTTGCCACATCGATTTCGCGCTTTGCCCTTCATTCAAAAGCTGTAATCATCTGGAAAACACCCCTGTAAGGAATTCCGGATGACCCAGCCTATCGATTTACATTACTGGCCCACACCCAATGGATGGAAGATTTCAATTGCATTGGAAGAACTGAACCTCCCGTACAATCTTCACCTGGTGAACATTGGCGCGGGTGAACAGTTTGAACCTGACTTCCTGAAAATTGCCCCAAACAACCGCATGCCCGCGATTGTTGATCCAGATGGACCGGATGGTGCCGCCGTATCGATCTTTGAAAGCGGGGCAATCCTGCAGTATCTCGCACGAAAAACCGGGCAGCTTTATGGTGAAACGGAACGGGATCGCATTGAAGTTGAACAATGGCTGATGTGGCAGATGGGTGGCCTTGGCCCCATGGCGGGTCAGGCACATCACTTCCTGAAATACGCCCCCGCCATGGATCCCCCTCAGGATCTGCCCTATGCAAAGGACAGGTATCGCAATGAAACTGCGCGCCTATATGGGGTGCTTGACCGTCGTCTGGCTGACCGGGAATTTGTAGCAGGCGATTTCTTTTCAATTGCGGACATCGCGATTTGGCCCTGGGCAATTCTATGGGAAGGTCAGCAACAGGATCTCTCGGACAAGCCACATCTGAAACGCTGGTTGGATACTGTGGGTGCACGCCCTGCAGTGATTGCGGGCAAGGCCGTTGCCGCGGAAAACAGATCCAACCTTCAGGAAGACAAAAAAGCCCAAGAGCTTTTGTTTAAACGCAAAGGGTGAATTGCCCCGGGTTCGCGGGGTAATTCACCTGTGATATAATGCTGTCGTTTTCTGGTTCAGAGGGCGACAGCATTCCATTTCTCGCCAACTGCATTTTGTTGCAACGACATCGGGCCTGTATATTCAACGCTTACGCTTGTTAAAATGTGATCGATCAATCATTTTCTTCAGGCGTGCTAGTGCGGCACCAGAATTTGACAGCATTCTCAAACTCTCTTGCATGAAATTCCCGGGGATCTTCATGATGACGCCCCGCGCGTTCTGCGCTGTCAAAGAAACCTGGGGCTGGCAAACCACCACGTGTTTTGCTGATCACAAGTGCTGCAATCAATGGATGACCTGTCGCAGCGTCCTCTTCAATCAGGCATTCCAGTGCCATGGTCAATTGTCGGATCGTGTTTGGTGGTGAAAGCTGCAGAGCTTTGGTCAGCGCCTGATATGTGACAGGGGTTTCATGACAGGAAAGGCTGCACAGATATGCGCGAACATGTGGCGCAAGTGCCCTATCTGCCTGCAAACCTGAGGATCCGGTTGGTTGCATGATGTTTCCCTTTAGGAAAACCGGTTGGTTCAGAACCAGCTTATTTCCATTTGACGGGTGTCAGATAAACAACGTTATCATCAGCACTGATCATCACTTCGCCATCCTGAATATTGACCTGAAGCTTCATCGTACGACTTGTCAGGTTCTCTAACGCGCGCGTTTCGGTTTCAGGCAAGTTCACCACCTGAAGATTGTCAAATCGGGTGGTGCTGTTTTTAACTTTGTCCCACCAAACCTCGGCTGTTTTACCACCGTAAGTATAGATAATCACCTGATCAGCTTTGCCACAGGATTGACGAACAACCTTTTCACTAGGAAGGCCAAGGGCGATCCATAGCTCAAGTTCATCACTCAGGCTTTTCTGCCAGATATCAGGTTCATCGTCCGTAGAAAGCCCTTTGGTCAACTCTAGCTGTTCATGCGCGTTCAGAGCAAAAGCAACCAGCCGCACCATAAGACGTTCATCGGTCTCTGACGGGTGCCTCGCAACGGTCAGCTTGTGGGTTTCATAATAGTGGCGATCCATGTCTGACACAGAAAGTTCAACTTTATAGATGGTAGATTTCTGTGCCATGATAGGTCCTGCAATAGATATCGTAACGGTGACTAATCTGTCTGATGGTTTTGTGGAAGCAGATATATGGGGCCCACGAGGGGTTTCATATATGGTTCAACTTTCGTCTTCTTCCTCAGTGGAGTATTTGGCGATCAATCCGCTCTGAAGCATGAAAAAGCCAAACATAATCACGGGCATCCCAAATGTCTTGAATTTAACCCAGGTGTCTTCTTCCAGCAAACGCCAGACCAATTCATTGGCCACCGCCAAAGCGAGGAACAACACTGTCAGGCGTTTCGTCAGTGCGATCCACCCCTCATTTGTCAAAGGCAAAGCACTGTCCATCATGACCTGCATATAGCTTTTGCCGCGCAACAGGCCAAACCCAAGCGCACCCGCAAAGAACAGGTACAGGATTGTGGGCTTCATCTTGAAGAAACTGCCGTCATTCAGCCAGACCGTCAATCCGCCAAACCCAATCACCAGAACCAGCGTCATCAGCTGCATCTTGGACAGGTGCCCCGTCAGTTTCCAAAGGATCAGCGTTGAAGCGACCAACAGAGGAATAAACAACGCAGTCGCGACCACAAAGCCTTCGTAGATCTCTCCGCCAAAGGTAAACTGCTGTTCCTTCAACCGCCCGTAAGCGACGAAGAACAACAACACTGGCCCAAATTCCAGCGCAGATTTCACCCAGGGGTTCAGTTCTTTTTCCTGGCTCATATCAGCCTCCTGTTTCCACAAACACCGCACCAAGCGCAATCAGCGCCATCAGAAACAGACGGCGCGGCCCGACGGTTTCCTTTAAAAATAAAACGCCAATCACTGCTGCGAAAACCACACTGGTTTCGCGTAAGACCGCCGCCTCTCCGACTTTGTCCAGGCGCGTGGCAAGCATCACCGATCCAAAGGACGCGTAAGCAATAAACGCCCCAGCAACGCCCCGTTTAAACAACGCCACAACAGGGGGGCGTGGCGTGATGGTTTTCCAACGTTTCCACCCAAAGTAGGGCATTGCCAGGCCATCCAACATGAAAAACCAGGCGAGAAAAGTAAAAGGATCGGCCGTCGCCCGGATCCCCCAAGCATCATAGGTCGTATAGGCCGCAACCATGGCCCCTGTCAGCACAGCTAGCCCCAGTGCATCAAGCAGGGCCCGTCGGTCTGTCAACGTCGTCAGGTAATTATACAGCGCCAGACCAAAGATCCCACCCACAAGCAACAGCACCCCGCCCCATTGCATGGCTGTATAGGTTTCGCCAAAGATGTATCCAGCCCCGATAACCGTAAACAACGGCCCCATGCCGCGCACCACTGGGTAGACCACCGTATAAGCCCCCCGCTGATAAGCAGATGCCTGCAAGTATTTGTAAACAAAATGAATAACAAATACGCCAGCGAAGATCGGCCACATATGGGGTTCAGGCCAAGGGACGACAAAAAGTGCGAAAGGCGTGGCAATAGCGAAATAACTGAAATCAATGGCGCCACGCATAACCCAGGGATCAAAACGCCCCTTTTGCATCGCCCCAAACACCGCATGCAGAAAAGCCGCCAACAAGGCAAGCATAAGCGCAAGCTGGTGCCCGGCCTCAGTGCCTTCTAAGGAAATCAGCCAGGCGCTCATGACAGGTTATTCAGCAGTCCAAGGATAGGTTACATTCACAGTTGCACCCTCAAAAAGCACATCCATGATCTGGGCCGGGCTGGCATCCCCCGCCATCATAACCGGCATAAGGCGTACAGCTGAAAGACCTGCATCAGATTTCAATGTCAGACGCGCGCCGTCCTGTGGATTTGGCAGCGCTGCAACCAGATCTTTCAACGCTTGGCGGGATGCAGCATCAAAGCTGGCCTGTGGCAGTTGATCGACCAGTTCATTTGCTTCCTGAATTTCCTCAGCAGACGGGGCGGATGCGGAATTTCCTTCTGCAATGTCTTCAATCCCCGCCAGCAGGGTCAGCATATCTGTCCCCTTGATCTGCAGATCCAGATTTGTCAGCGCCGCAGACATGGCAGAAATCTGCATCATTTGTGGGGAACTCAAATCAAGCCCGTTGACCTTACCGGCGACAGAAATCCCCTGCCCGTCTTCAAAGCTGACAGAAAGATCCGCGATATTCAGATCCCGACTTGTGGCATCCCAAGCATATGAAATCACCATATCGGCCGCCTGTCCGGCCAGTGCCCCCATTTCTTCGGTGACATTGTCTTCGCGCAGACCGCTGATAACCAGTTCAGCCGCATGGGGCATGGTGCTTTGCAAGGCAGATTGTGCAAGCTCGGGAATGTTCCACTGCAGGCTGTCAGCTGTGGTGCCATCAGCCCAGGTGACATTCATAACCTGACATTGACCACCGTTCAGCGTTGCCTCATCACCTTGGGCATTTGTCATATTGCTGATCAGCACCCATTCAGAGGCACAGTCCGTTTCTGCCAAAGCAGGTGTCGTCAACCCAGCCAAGGCCAGGGCAAAAAGTGGTGTTTTGAAAGTCATCATTCTATATCTCCTGCGCCCATCAGCGCTTTGGCAAAGTCTTCCGGGTCAAACGCATCTAAATCGTCAATCTGTTCACCAACACCAATCGCATGGATCGGCAGGCCGAATTTATCAGCCAAGGCCACCAAAACACCACCGCGCGCTGTGCCATCCAGTTTTGTCATGACCAGTCCGGTCACATCAGCAAGCTTCTGAAAGGTTTCAACCTGGTTCAGCGCATTTTGCCCGGTGGTCGCATCCAGCACCAACAAAGTGTTATGAGGCGCAGTTTCGTCTTTCTTGCGGATAACACGCACGATTTTTGACAGCTCTTCCATCAGGTCCTGGCGGTTCTGCAAACGCCCGGCAGTATCAATCAGCAACAGATCTGCGCCATCTGCTTCGGCCTGCACCATTGCATCAAAAGCAAGGCTTGCCGGATCGGACCCTTCCGGTGCGGTCAAAACCGGCACATCCGCGCGTTCGCCCCAGACCTGAAGTTGTTCAACTGCTGCGGCACGGAATGTGTCTCCGGCGGCAATCACCACTTTCTTTCCCGCCGCGCGGAATTGGCTGGCAAGCTTACCGATGGTTGTGGTTTTCCCCGCACCATTCACGCCAACCACCAGCACAACCTGCGGCTTCTTCGTATACAGCGGCATCGGCCGGGCCACGGGTTCCATCACACGGGCAACTTCCTGCGCCAAAAGATCTTTGATTTCTTGGGTCGACAGTTTTTTGCCAAAACGCCCTTCAGCCATATTCGCAGTCACACGCAGGGCTGTATCAACCCCCATATCCGCAGAAATCAGCAGCTCTTCGAGCTGCTCCAACATATCATCATCCAACTCCCGTCGCGCCACGCCGGGCGCGCCACGCCCCAGCACGCGGGACATCAACCCGGGGCCTGTGTCCGCAGTGTTCACCGCCGGGGATTGTTCCGTCGGGATTACATCTTCCTGGGGCAGTTCATGCGTTGTCGGGGCCTCGGCGGCCTCTTCAACAATCGCATCCAGTCCATCGCCCAGCTTATCAGAACTGCGTGTCAGCCGGTTTTTCAGTTTTTTAAAGAATGACATTGCCTGCCTCCCGGGAATTTCACTCATTCAGTTAAGCCACATAAGCCCCAGATGGAAGGCCCATCGGCGAATTTCCCAAATCCCTGTTTGAAACACCTGCGTGAAGCTTTTATATGCGTCCTATGACACAAACTGCCCCCCCCACACCGCCAGGCTTTACCGATGCAGTACAATCTCATCTGCAAACGAATGATGCCCGGATTTCGCGCCTAACTTATCAGGGGCAGTTTTACTGGGTAAAGCGTGCAGAAAGCCTGTCGTTGCGCATGCGCCTGCAAAAAGGAAACGCAACCAGCGCCTTTGAAGCCGAACGCCAGGCCCTGCATCAGCTCGATACACTGGGAATTTCAGTCCCGACGATCCTCGATGAAGGCAGCAATTATTTTGTTCTTCCCCACAGCGGGGACACTCTGCGACATCTTCTGCACCACAGCGCGGAAGCCAGCACGCGTCTACAGGCGTTCTCAGCTGCGGGTCAGACGCTGGCAAACCTGCATCAAAAAGGTTTCAGCCATGGTCGCCCTGCCATTCGAGATTTCTGTTGGAACGCACCCGACATTACCCTTTTGGATTTTGAACGCTTCTCTGCAGCCCGCAACACTGTCAAAGGCCATATGCAAGACCTGATCATATTTGCCCATTCTGCCCTAAGTGACGCACAGGGGTATACGCCGGAACTTGGCGCAGCCCTGGAAACCTATCGCGCGATGAATCCACATAACACTTGGGATCGGGCCGCCGAATATTGCGCCCGAATGTCATGGATCAACTGGCTGACAAAACCCGTCCAATGGCGCAAGTCTGGAAAAGCAAAAGAATTCAAAGCAATCCCCATGGTTTTCGATCTGTTTGCGGGCCGTAATGTTGTAATGGCACAGCCCTTATAATCCGACCGGGTACCCCAGCAAAAATCCAACCTGCGCCAGCCAATAGGTCGACCAAACCACAAAAGGCGTGATGCGACGCAGCGGGTGATTTTCACGCAACAGAAACATCTCTGCTGCCAGCACACTGTCGGAAACCATAAACAGAAACGCCGCGATAACGACCCCCAGATAGCCCCCCGGGATCATCAGGGCAGACACCCCCATCGCAAGAATAATCGGCACGTACAAACAGACAGCAATACGCAGATCCCCCGCATGTTTGTAAAGAAGTGTCATCATGATCAGACCAAAACCCATAAGTCCCGCGATGATCTTCCAGTCCATTGCTGACAGTTGATACCCCCCCGCCCCCGATGTCGTGAAAAACAGGAAAACATAGGCTATATGTGCGGCGGCAAACGCACCGACGCCAGCCAGAAACAATCGATCCTGATCACGTGACAACAGATAGTCGCCAAGGGCAGATAGACAAAGCGCAGCAATCAACAGCCATGCTGCGCCTCCTAGCCACCCCGCAATGGCCAGCAGCAGGACGGATAGCGTTTTTACAACACTCTTTGGCCAGCTTGCCCTTCTATAGCAAAAGACAAAAAAATAGACCGCCGCCATAAAGGCAGCGGTCATTATCAGCATTATAACATCTGTGAAAAACATCACGTCCCCTTTTGGTGACGCCCGTTTGTCAGCGTCAGATTTCGTCTGCGAAATGCTTGATGGTCAAACGGATCGGGTTTGGCGCGGCCTGACCCAGACCACAGATAGACGCATCGCCCATCGCAGTTGCCAGTTCTTCCAGCAGACCCTGATCCCACTTATCCGCCTGCATCAGCTTCACAGCTTTTTCGCAACCTACACGGCACGGGGTACACTGGCCACAGCTTTCATCTTCAAAGAACCGTAGCATGTTCAGGGCCGCTTCTTTTGCGCTGTCCTGATCAGAAAGAACCACCACAGCGGCGGAGCCAATAAAGGTGCCCAGCGGTTGCAGCGTGTCAAAATCAAGCGGCACATCGTTGATGTGTGCGGGCAGCAGACCAGAGGACGGGCCGCCTGGCTGATAGGCTTTAAACACATGACCATCCAGCATACCACCGCAGGCCTCAATGATATCCGTGATAGTGGATCCGGCAGGCAAAAGATGCACGCCGGGATTCGCCACACGACCAGAAACGGAATAGCTGCGCAGACCTTTACGACCGTTTTTCTCAACAGAGTTCAGAACTTGCGCGCCTTCACGGCAAATACGCGCCACCCACAGCAGGGTTTCAACGTTATGCACAAGTGTTGGTTTGTTAAAGATCCCGACCTGGGCCACAAAAGGCGGACGGTGACGCGGCTCACCCCGTTTGCCTTCGATGGATTCGATCATCGCGCTTTCTTCGCCGCAGATATAAGCCCCCGCACCACGGCGCAGTTCGATATATCCGGCTTCAACCATGCCTGCATCTTCAAGCGCCTTGACTTCACGACGCAGAATTTCCAAAACCGCAGGGTACTCGTCGCGCATATAAATAAAGCAACGTTCAGCTTCCACAGCCCAGGCCGCGATCAACATGCCTTCCAGCATCAGATGCGGGGTGCGTTCCAGATAGTAACGGTCTTTGAATGTGCCCGGCTCGCCTTCATCGCCATTCACGGCAAGGTAACGTGTGCCTTCGTTGGCACGCACAAAGCCCCATTTCATGCCAGATGGGAAACCCGCGCCGCCAAGGCCACGCAAGCCGGCTTCTTTCAGGTTACCTTGAACCGCTTCCCAGTCGCCATTTGCACGCAGAGTTTTCAGTTCAGCATACCCACCGTCGGCCTCATAGGCAGATAGGGTTTCGTAATCTGGGATATGTGCGTGGGTGTCTCCCGCCGCAATCGCTTTGTTCACCAGTTCAGGTGTGGCGTGGTCGATGTGGTTGTGACCGATTTCCAACACAGGTGCTGTATCACACCGGCCCATGCAAGGGGCACGCACGACGCGCACCTCAGATGCGTCAAGACCATCTTCCAACGCTTTTTGCAGCGCTTCAGACCCAGCCATTTCGCAAGACAAGCTGTCACAAACGCGAATGGTCAGCGCCGGTGGCACGGCTTCGCCTTCACGCACCACATCAAAATGGGCGTAGAAACTGGCGACCTCATAGACTTCCGCCTGGCCCGTGCGCAATTCATCCGCCAAAGCGCGAATATGCGCGGCAGAGATATGACCGAACTTATCTTGAATCAGGTGAAGATATTCGATCAGCAAATCACGGCGATGCGGAGCAGCGCCAATCAGTTCCAGAACTTCACTCTGTGCCTGATCGTCCAGCTGACGGCCTTTGGGTGTGTGACGGCCTTTGCCCTTGCCTGATTTCCAGACCCCTGCTCTGTTATCCACGACCAATCCTCCGTTCGCTCCGCCGGGAATCCGACGTCTGGCTATGTACTTTGCGCGGAACTTACCGCGTCATCTGAAATTTTCCATTCAAAAAAACGACAATTTGGGGGTCAGAGGCGCAGCTTTAGCCGAATTTCACACTGGCCAGACATCTTATCCAAGGTTAGTTTCAGACTATGTTAAGATCTGTATTCAAAAACTTGTTTCGTACCGGGGTCCTTTGTGCCCTGACCCTGCCCCTTTCAGCCGAAAGCCCCAAACCAAACGGCCCTCTCGGACCTGAGGCCTTTGATCGGCTGACTGTCGGGAAAACCATCACTTTCAGCCAGCGTGGACAACCGTACGGGGCCGAAGAATATTTTGAAAACCGCCGGGTCCGTTGGTCACGGCTAGATGGGAATTGCGTCGACGGCGAATGGTATCCCCAGGGGGATCAGATTTGTTTTATTTACGAACATCGCAATGATCCGCAATGCTGGTCAGCCTATGAAGAACGGGGTGTTTTGCTGGTTGTTCCGGATGCGCTGCCACTGACATCAGATCGTGTATTAACTGAATTAAAACAAAGCACTGATCCACTGCATTGCCTCGGACCGGACGTAGGGGCCTGATCAGAACAGGCTGCCCTGATCGTCATCATCTCCGCCACCACGAATAATCTTTGGCTTGCGCGGGCCCGACGATTTCACCGGCTGAGGGCCAGAGGCGAATTCGCCCCCAACTGCCAGGGTTCCGTCTGCAAATTCGATCTCAAGCGCCTGGGCAGCTGTTGCCGCAGCCTGGGTCGTGACCAAATCACCATCGCCACGCACAACCGCATATCCCCGCGCCAAAGTCGCCTTATATCCCAGGGTCTGACGCAGACGATCAAGCGCCTCCAGCTTTTGCATCCGGCGTTGTTCCTGCCCCCGTGCCGCAACTGACAAGCGCTGAAACAGAGCCGTTGCCGCACGTTGCCCGTTGGCCTGGCTGTTCTGTATTTGTGTCGGACGCAAACGACGTGACAGACTGTCATAATCCTGACGTTTACGCGTAAGTCCCCGGTCAGGCGCTGCCAAAAGGCGTTCAGACAAAGCGGCAAGGCGTTGTTTTTCTGATGAAATACGGCCACGCAACGCACTTCCTTGCAAAGGTGCCGACAGGGTTTGCAGGGCCAGACGTTTCTGTGAAACAGCCTGACGCAACGCTGGATCAAGGCGACCTGCAGTGTAATCCAGGCGCTGGCGTGCGGTGTTCAACAGGTTTTCGGCATCGGGCAAGGCGCGAGAGAGGTCTTTCAAACGCTCCCCACGGCGCGACAATCCCTGCGTCAAAGCCCGCGTCAAACGCGCGTCCTGGTCTTGCACCCAGGCCAATAATTCAGCGCGCACAGGCACCGCATGTTCGGCTGCGGCTGTGGGCGTTGGCGCGCGCAAATCAGACACAAAATCAATCAGGGTGGTGTCGGTTTCATGGCCGACAGCAGAAATCAACGGAATGTCCGATGCGGCCGTGGCACGGGCGACGATTTCCTCGTTAAAACCCCAAAGGTCTTCAATCGATCCACCGCCACGGGCCACGATAATCAGATCCGGGCGCGGCATTGCACCGCCGGGCGTCATGGCGTTGAACCCTTCGATCGCACGCGCAACTTGCCCGGCAGAGGCATCGCCTTGCACAGCCACGGGCCAAACCAGAACCTTGCGCGGAAAACGATCTGCCAGACGGTGCAGAATGTCACGAATCACAGCGCCTGTGGGTGATGTAACAACACCGATGATTTCCGGCAAAAACGGGATCTTTTTCTTGCGTTCCGGTGCAAACAGGCCTTCCGCCGCCAGCGCCTTTTTGCGTTTTTCCAGCAGGGCCATTAAGGCGCCCTCGCCCGCGATCTCAACCGCGTCCACGGTCAGCTGGTATTTTGACTGCGACCCAAAGGTCGTCAGCTTGCCGGTGGCGATAATTTCCATGCCTTCTTCGGGAATCACCGCAAGCTTGGACACCTGACCTTTCCAACTGACCGCATTGATCAGGGACCGATCATCTTTGATGTCGAAATACATATGGCCTGAGCGCGCAAGCGTCACGCGCCCCACTTCGCCCCGCACACGTACACGACCAAAAGCGCCCTCAATGGTCTTTTTTACAGCACCCGCGATCTCAGAAACCGAGAATTCAGGCGCATTGCCCTCAGCAGATTTTTCTGTCGGTTTCGCAGGGGTGGGGTCTTCAAAAAGGTCGGACATTTCGCGCCATACTTGTTTTGTGCTCAAACCCACCATAGAACGCAAATCAACGAAACCCAAGACCACAGGTGGTGCCTTATGAATATCCTGATCCTCGGCAGCGGCGGGCGTGAACATGCGCTGGCATGGGCGGTGAAACAGAACCCGAAATGTGACCGGTTGATCTGTGCGCCTGGCAATGCCGGTATGGCTGCGATTGCGGAATGCGCGGTGCTGGATATCAATGATGGCGGGGCTGTGGTTGGCTTCTGTGAAGAAAACGCGGTTGATTTTGTGGTCATCGGTCCTGAAGCGCCGCTTGCCAATGGCGTGGCCGATCGGTTGCGCGCGGCGGGTGTTCTGTGTTTTGGCCCGTCCCAGCAGGCGGCACAGCTTGAGGCGTCCAAAGCCTTCACCAAGGAAATTTGCGATGCAGCTGGCGCACCAACGGCGGCTTGGGCACGTTTTACAGATGCTGCATCTGCGAAAACCTACATCCGTGACCAAGGTGCGCCGATTGTGGTCAAAGCCGATGGTTTGGCCGCCGGCAAAGGCGTGGTTGTCGCTATGAGTGAGGCCGAGGCCCTTGCGGCGATTGACGACATGTTTGACGGCGCGTTTGGTGATGCAGGCGCAGAAGTCGTGATTGAGGAATTCATGGACGGTGAAGAGGCGTCATATTTCATCCTTTGTGACGGCGAAAATGCCCTACCTGTTGGCACGGCCCAAGACCACAAACGCGCCTATGACGGTGATGAAGGCCCCAACACCGGCGGCATGGGCGCCTATTCCCCCGCCCCGGTTCTGACGGATGAGATTGCTGCGCGCGCCATGCGTGAGATTGTAGAACCGACCCTGAAAGAGATGGCAAAGCGCGGAATGCCCTATCAGGGTGTGCTTTATGCGGGGTTCATGATCAAAGACGGCCAAGCCCGCCTTGTGGAATATAATGCCCGCTTTGGTGATCCAGAATGTCAGTGCCTGATGATGCGCCTTGGGGCACAAGCGCTGGATCTGCTTCTGGCATCGGCAGAGGGCCGCTTGGATAAAGCGCAGGTAAACTGGGCTGATGACGTCGCGATTACGGTTGTGATGGCCGCAAAAGGTTATCCTGGTTCGTATGAAAAGGGCACTGCTATCAATGGCCTGGATGCCCTGCCAGAAGACAGCATGAATATGGTATTTCATGCGGGCACCACTATGAAAGATGCGCAACTTGTTGCGACAGGTGGACGGGTATTGAACGTGACAGCACGCGGAAAAGATCTGAGCGAGGCCCGCACACGCGCATATGCGATGGTCGATCAGGTGAATTGGTCTGAGGGATTTAACCGCACAGATATTGGCTGGCGCGCACTTTAAAAGCCGCATCAGACAGAACACAAACGGGCGGTGTGCAGATTGCGTTTCCGCCCGTTTCATTTGGGATGCCCTATGTTCAGGCCTTGCGCAAAACCTGAACAACTTCAGCCATCACAGACACGGCGATCTCTGCCGGGCTTTTCGCCCCGATATTCAAGCCGACCGGACCAGAAATCCGTTGGATATCCCCGTCTGCAAAGCCCGCAACTTTCAGTCGTTCCACACGTTTGGCATGGGTGCGAGATGAACCAAGGCAACCGATATAGAATGCATCTGATCGCAGGGCGATTTCAATCGCGGGATCGTCCAGTTTGGCATCATGTGTCAGGGTCACAAGCGCCGTGCGAACATCAGGTTTCAGGGTTTTCATTGCCGCATCAGGCCAGTCTTCCATTATGCTTCGACCCGGGAACCGCACGTCTGACCCAAAAACCGGGCGCGGATCAATTAAGGTCACGTCAAATCCCGTGGCTTCGGCCATCGGAACCAGATGCTGCGCAATATGCACAGCCCCGGTTACGATCATACGCAACGGCGGCAGGTGTAAGGCAAGAAAATGGTTGCCACTTGTGCCTGACTGACGTTCTTGCCAACGAGGGGCGGTCATAACCGGCGCGACGAATGTCACCTGGTGATGACCGTTCATCAGGTTCACTTCAGAACCGATCAATTTGCGTTCAGCCCTGCCCTGCACCAGTGCATTTAACTTTGTAATGTTCAGACCTTCGCCATCTGACAAAACCGGTTCAACCAGAACCCGGATCTGCCCGCCACAGGCAAGTCCCACCTCAAATGCATTTTCGTCAGACACACCAAACGTCAGAACCCGGTGTTTGCCATCTTTTATAGCGTCCTGCGCCTCAAGGATCACAGCCCCTTCAACACAGCCCCCGGAAACAGATCCGGTCATGTCGCCATTCCCGGAAATTGCCAGCTGACTGCCAACTGGGCGCGGGGCTGAACCCCAGGTTTCCACAACCGTGGCAAGTGCTGCCCCTGCCCCCGCTTCATAGAATCTCAGGGCGTCTTCGGGGATCTGATCTGTTTTGGTCCGGGTCATCATACGCTCCTGTTACCCGGACAGTATGAAAGCGTTTCGCACAAAAGAAAACCCGCGCAGCCGGGGCCACGCGGGGTCTCTCATGCCTCCAGCTGGTTATACATTAGCAGCGGCAGGTTGTTTTCCAGTGATCTGATTGGGCAGAATAAAGGCCACCACAATGAAAGCCAGTCCCAGCGCAATCCCAAGCAAATCCCCGGGCAGCATTGTCAAACCTTCGTATTTGGCATCCGGCACCGTACCCAAGGTGACTTTGCCCCCCCCGATGTTACCAAGCAGACCAGAACCCTTGATCCCCGGATAGGTCGCCATATATGCCGCAGCCCCCAGAAGACCGCCTGCGATGAACACCAGTGCATCTTTACGCCCGGCAGCGGCCCCGACCAGTGATGTACCCGGGCAGAAACCGGACAGCGCCCAGCCAAATCCCAGCAGCAGACCACCAACAAAAACGCCAACATATGCCGCTTTGACAGACATATGGCCAACATCAACCAAGCCCAACATCTGACCGCCAAACATCAGAACAGAGCCTGTGCCAATCGCAAGCAGGATTGCCTTCATGAGATGAAGATTGGACAGGTTCAACATTTTGCCAATTAGGGTTGGGTTTGCGGCACCAGCGCGGTCAAGAACCGCACCAAAAGCGCCACCAATAACAAGAGCAAGAATAACGGAGGTCATCTTATGCGTCCTTTCTGAAAAGAATCATGGCGGTTGGGATCGCCGCAGCAAATGCGCCCAGCGCGAAGATATAGCCGGACAGGGATGTCTGCATCATGCCGCTCATCATATGGCCCGAGGTACATCCACCAGCCAAACGTGCGCCATACAACACCACAAAACCAGCAAGGAAAGCGGCACCATAGCGCTTCATACAGTTGTCACCAAAGTTTGCCCGCCAGATTGCAGGCATCTCGCGTTCCTGTGTGCCGATACCACCGCGCACAAAGGCCGAAACCGCCCCCCCCACGACCATCGCCACCACAAAAACAAAGCTGTAGTTCAACGGGTTGGCGACATTTTTCGCGTATTTGCCGCCAGATTTTGCAAGATAAGCGTTCGTCGATGTATAACTTCCGTCATCCGCTTGGGTCACAACGGAGCCATCCACCGCATCCCAAAGGATCCCGTCGAGGATCACAAATTGCGTTGAAACACCAATGGGTTTCACCAAAAGCACCGCAAGGAAGAACACCAGCCCAAGGGCAAATCCTCCGGTTTTCCAGTTCAGGGTCATTGCCTGACCTCCTTCATAAGTCCTGATCCGGATGACTCGTATCATCCGGTTTCCAAGGCTCAGATGACCGCAGGCGCATGTACCCTTCAGTGACAAAGTCACCTCAAAATACAAAATCAGAATAAAAAGGGCGTATGTGGGCTTATGCCGATACACCAGGGGCGCTGGCATCGGCATAACAGCTTCGCACCATCCATTTGGTCAGGCTTCGTGCAAGATCGATGTGACCTATCAACGTGATGCGCTCTGCGGCGATTTCATCTTCAAAACGACTGTGCCCCATCCAGGCCGAAGTCAGAGCACGCAACTCGCTGACAACAAACAGATCAACACTGTGGCCCGGGTCAACATAGCAAATGTCCGGATCCAGTCCGGGCTTGATCACCAGCCAGTAATTCGCCACCTCATCCGGAGGGTTCTTCAAAGTAAACTGGATCACACACCGCGGCACAGGCAGGGTATCGCGGTTGATTTTATGGCGAATATTCCACATCAACATCCGCGCATCGAGATATTTCAGGGACACCTCGCTGTCGATATTCTGATGTGCCCACTCCCCCAGTTTATAGATCACCGGCCCAAGGGACACGGCAAGCTCTGTCAGGTGATATTGCGCATGCCCTCCGGCAACATTTTCGCGACGTTCAACCAGCCCATTCCCCTGCATGTCTTTCAGGCGCTTAGACAAAAGTCCCGGAGACATCGCCGGCACACCACGTTGAATTTCACTAAACCGGGTAGAGCCTGAAAACATCTCGCACAGAACCAGCAACGTCCAGCGTGGTTCAATCAGATCCGCCGCCATGGCAATCGGACAAAACCGTGGATATGCAGACTGAGACATGGCTTTCCCTCCTGTTTCAGTGTCTCACAGGACTGCGGCCCACGTCTACTTCAGTTTCTGTAGCGGGTTTCCTACAGTTCCCGCAGTAGAGACCCGCCCACAGATACTTCATCATTTATACATCTGAAACCAAAGGGAGTATTCAAAATGCCACTTGTAGATATCGAACTGATTGAAGGTGTTTTTGACACTGCGCAAAAACAGGAAATGATCGAAAAAGTCACCAATGCAATGGTAGCCATCGAAGGCGAAGCCATGCGTGGTGTGACCTGGGTGCGCGTGAAAGAAGTGCAAAGCGGCCATTGGGGCATCGGGGGCAATACACCCAGTGCAGCCGATATCAAAGCCATGGCCTCTGGATGATCAATCCGGTGTAAAACGATGTGGGGCAAAGCTGCCCCGCCTCTTCTTCAACAGGGTAAACCCGATATCCCAATCAAGTATCCGCACATGAAAAAGCCCCGCTTTTCAGCGAGGCCATCCGTCGTGGGTAATTTCCGTCCGATCACGTAGATCAGATGTAGTAGCGGCCTACGAATACAGCGCGTGCAATGTCTTCGCGCTTAATGCCAATGTCTGCCAGTTCTTGGTCTGATTTGTTTTCCAGCTGACGTACAGTACGCATACGGGACGCACCTTCGGTGATGGCCATCAGGAATGTACCAGTTGCACGCAGGGCGCGGATGGCGAAAGAAGTGGTCGGGCGGGCGGAAGCGATTGCGTATGCCATGTCAAATATCCAGTTCAGCGTTCGGTTTGATGTTCGTCTCTGTGTTGAAACCTATATGGGGGACAGCTGTTCATTTGTGTACCACCGTATTCTGCAATCCCGCTGTGCGTCTGGTGCATGGCATGGTTACTAATCGACTAACATAAAGAACCTGTATAATAGCATCAAGTTTTTGCCATACACGAATGCCAGCCATACCTCATAAAATCAAACGTCGCGAATAGAAGATCAAAAACAAATTTCTCTATTCTGCGCTTTTGCACGCTGATGCGTTTTTATGATATTGGCCCACGGTGTCTTGAGGTCATTTTTCTGGTTGGCAGTAGTCATCCTGATAGGTCAAAATTTCACTTACAAGACTACTGATGTCTTCTTCGGTGGGATTGCGCTCATTATGAAACGTCGCGCTATGCACCAAAAATTGATTATCTGATTCAGCAATGCTCAAGGCCGACGGGGTAATTTCATTGGCGCTTGAGAAGTGAAATAGTTTTCCCGGCTCTTCAACGAAGAACTGAACTATTCCGAAAGCCGCAGTTGCAACGAGTTCGTCCGAGACAGGCCAGTAAATATATGGATGGGTACCATTCAACGTGGTTTTTTGTTCTATTTCGAGCCCGGATAGATTGATCGTAGTGAGAAGCCCTTCCCAGATGCCTTGACTGGGCACGAAAGATACACTCCTTATCGTGAGCTCGCAGTCGGAGATCGTAATTTCACCGTTCCGATCTGTATTTGTGCTTTCTGCTCCGTTGCTCACAGGAGACAGACCTGTGCCGTCAACCCTATCTATTCGTGAAAGCGCATTAATACGGACAGCCTGATCAGCTTGTGACTGTGCAATAACGAGAGTGGGCAAGCACACCAAAGCCACAACAATTTTGAAAATACTTGCCAACATATCTCTCCACAAAAAACCTTCAATTCTTACCTATGGATTGCCATTTCTTTCAGTTCCCTGCAACCATTATCCTAAGACCTAAAGAGACTTCCCCTCCTACACCGCTTTCTGAGCGACTAAATTCATCACCTCCACCTGGCACTGGAATAGCACCGCAAGATTGTGTATGTCGCCCCTATGACCGACTCTCTCACAATCCGCCGTCCCGACGACTGGCATTTGCATCTGCGTGACGGCAGCATGCTAAAAGCTGTCCTGCCCGAAACCACCCGCGATTTTGGCCGTGCCATCATCATGCCCAACTTGGTTCCGCCGGTTGTGCAGGCCGCACAGGCCACAGAATACCGCGACCGCATTCTGGCCGCCCTGCCCGAGGGTGCCGATTTCAAACCGCTGATGACGCTGTACCTAACCGAAGAAAGTGATCCGGCAGATATGCGCGCGGCGTTTGAAAGCGGCCTGATTTCTGCTGTGAAACTTTACCCTGCGGGTGCAACCACAAATTCCTCATCTGGCGTTGCCAACTTTGACAATGTCCGCCCCTGCCTTGAGATGATGGCTGAAACCGGCCTGCCGCTCTGTGTGCATGGCGAAGTCACCGATGCGGATATCGACATCTTTGACCGTGAAGCCGTGTTCATTGATCGCGTGTTAGACCCGATCCGCAAAGCCACCCCCGGTCTGCGCGTTGTCATGGAACATATCACGACCAAAGACGGCGTGGATTATGTTGGCAGTCAGGATGATATGGGCGCGACGATCACGACCCACCACCTGATCATCAACCGCAACCATATCCTTGTGGGTGGGATCAAGCCGCATTACTATTGCCTGCCCGTGGCAAAGCGTGAAGAACACCGCTTGGCCCTGCGTGCGGCTGCAACCTCTGGCAATGCGAAATACTTCCTAGGCACAGACAGTGCACCGCATTTGGATGACGCCAAAGAAAGCGCCTGCGGCTGTGCTGGCTGTTTCACGGCCACCAACACCATGCCCCTTCTGGCCCATGTGTTTGAAGAGGACAACGCATTGGATCAGCTGGAAAATTTCGCGTCTCTCAACGGTCCAGCCTTTTATCGCATGGCCCCGAATGAGGCGACCCTGACCCTGTCCAAAGGCGATGTGAACACCTTCCCCACCCATATTGAAACCGAAGATGGCCCCGTCACTGTGTTTGACCCGGGCTTCCCTGTCCACTGGCACACGAGCACATCATGATCCCTACAAGCTATCCTGACAAATCTACTATCGCCGAAATGACCGCGAAAATGCTGCTGGACATCGAAGCGGTGCATTTTAACGCACGTGAACCTTTCACACTGGCATCCGGTCTGCCCAGCCCGACCTATATCGATTGCCGCAAGTTGATTTCCTTTCCGCGTATCCGGTCTACCCTGATGGATTTTTTGACCTGCACCGTGATGCGCGATGCGGGCCTTGAGAATTACGATAACATCGCCGGTGGCGAAACGGCGGGCATTCCTTTTGCGGCTTTGGTTGCGGAACGTATGGCCCTGCCCATGACATATGTGCGTAAAAAACCAAAGGGGTATGGCCGCAATGCCCGCATTGAGGGTCTGATGTCCGAAGGCGAACGCGTGTTGTTGGTGGAAGACCTGACAACCGATGGCGGTTCCAAACTGTCCTTTGTTGATGCGATCCGCGAAACAGGCGCAACTTGCGACCGCACCGCCGTAATCTTTTACTACGGCATCTTCCCGGAAACTGAGAAAACCCTGTCTGACCATGGTGTTGGACTTAGTTATCTCTGCACCTGGTGGGACGTTTTGAAAGTCGCACGCGATGAGAAACGCTTTGACGAAGAAACCCTGAGCGAGGTCGAAAGCTTCCTGAATGATCCCCGCGCATGGCAAGCGGCCCGCGGCTGACCCTTCTTAATTTCGCATAACAGCTGTATTTCCTGTGGATAGTTTATCCGCAGGGAATCGCAGCATTACCCACAAATATCGCGAAAGACAGGACAAGCTCTACAATATGTAGTAGGATGAACTGTAACCCACAGGTTATCCACAGAACACAGGCCGGGTTATCCACTGTTTTACCCACTTGGGGTCTCTGCGGTGGTCTGTTAGGGACAAAGTCCCGGGGGACAGAGAGATATTATGAACGAATTTGCACGCATCGGCGCCGCTGAACCTGATACAGAAGCGCAAACACAGGAAATCATGCCGCACAACATCGAGGCGGAACAGCAGTTGCTGGGTGCAATCCTGACCAATAACGATGTGTATGACCGCGTGGCCTCCATCATTCAGCCGGGCCATTTCTTTGACCCGGTACATGGCCGAATCTACGAAACAGCCGAAGCGCGCATTCGCAAAAATGCCATCGCATCCCCCGTCACGCTGAAGGCCTTCCTTGAAAAAGACGAGGGCCTCGCGGAATTGGGCGGCCCTGCCTATCTTGTGAACCTTGCCGGTGCGTCGATCTCTGCTTTTGCCGCACGCGACTATGCCCAGCTGATCTACGATCTCGCGATCCGACGTGAACTGATCCGTATTGGCCGCAATATCGCGGACAAAGCGTCTACCGTTGACGTAGACAGTGAACCGGCAGAACAAATCGTCGAAGCGGAACAAACCCTATATTCCCTGTCCGAACAGGGCCAGACCGATAGCGGTTTTCAGTCATTCCTGTCCGCCGTCACCGAAGCCGTAAATTCCGCAAACGCCGCTTATCAGCGCGGCGGCGGTCTGGCTGGTGTATCCACCGGCCTGATTGATCTCGATAAAAAACTTGGTGGTCTGCACCCTTCTGACCTTCTGATCCTTGCGGGCCGTCCTTCCATGGGGAAGACGTCTCTTGCGACCAACATCGCCTATAACGTCGCCAAAGCCTATAAAAAGGGCAAGCTTTCTGATGGCTCCATTGGTGCTGTCGAAGGCGGTGTTGTGGGTTTCTACAGCCTTGAAATGTCCGCAGAACAGCTGGCGTCGCGTATTCTGTCTGAAGCCTCAGAGGTCCCCAGCCAGCAGATCCGTCGTGGTGATATGACGGAAGAAGAATTCCGCCGTTTTGTCGATGCTGCTAAGGATCTGGAATCCTGCCCACTGTTTATCGATGACACCCCCGCCCTGCCCATTTCTCAGCTGGCCGCACGTGCGCGTCGTCTGAAACGGACCCATGGCCTGGATCTTCTGGTTATTGACTATCTGCAGCTTTGTCGTGGTACGGCCGAAAACCGGGTGAACGAAATTTCCGAAATCACCATGGGTATGAAAGCGATCGCCAAGGAACTGAACGTTCCCGTCATCGCCCTGTCCCAGCTTTCTCGTCAGGTGGAAAGCCGCGAAGATAAACGCCCGCAACTGTCTGACCTTCGTGAATCCGGCTCGATTGAGCAGGATGCCGACGTGGTTATGTTCGTGTATCGTGGCGAGTATTATAAAGAACGTGAAAAACCAAACGATCACGAACTGGATAAAATTGCCGAGTGGCAGGAAGAAATGGAAGAACTGCACGGCAAAGCGGATGTCATCATCGGCAAACAGCGTCACGGCCCTATTGGCGACGTACAGCTGTCATTTGAAGGCCAGTTCACACGCTTTGGCAACCTTGTGAAGCCATGGCAGAATGACAGCGACGATCAAGGTTTCTGATTTGCGCTTGCTCTTTGCATATCTTGTGGTGATTGAACGCCACTACGGCCACCGCCGGAAACGCTTTGAAGGATAGCGATGGGGCATTTCGCCCCTGACCCTCTCTGAAATCAAAGCGAAAGATATGAAATGACTGAATTTTCCGAAATTCCGGTGATCGACATCACCGGTCTGACCGACGTGCCATCCGATGATCTCGTGGCACAATTCCGCAAAGCATATGGTGAAACCGGCTTTGGCTATATCACCGGCCACGGTATTGATCAGGATCTGATTGATGCGGTGTTTGCAGCTTCGGCGCGTTTTCACGCCCTTCCTGCGGACCAAAAACAAGCGCTTGCACTGGACAGTGGTCATCGGGGTTATATCGCGATCAACACCTCAACTGACGTGAACTCTGCCCATGCAAAGGTCACCAAGCCCAATCAATCCGCCAGCCTGATGATGTTGCGTGAAGATGCTGTGCATGATCCTGATGTGTATCTGTCCGGCCCCAATCAATGGCCGGATCTGGAAGGCTTTCGCGATCTGATGCTGCGTTACAAAACAGAGATGTCCGATCTTGGACGCCGTCTTATGCGCCTTGCAGTTCTTGCCGCAGGGGCTGATCCAGAACCCGTTTTGCGTGACGGGTTTGAAACGCCAACCACCTGGCTGCGCTTGCTGCATTATCCACCGACGGATCCCCTTGGGCCGGATGACCTATTTGGTTCTGCCCCCCATAATGATTTCGGTTGTCTGACCCTTCTGGCGCAGGATGGCATTGGTGGCCTTCAGGTCAAAACACCCGCAGGCAACTGGGTGGATGCCCCCAAAATAGACGGCAGTTTTGTGGTGAATGTCGGTGATATGTTGCATCGCATGTCAAACGGCCGTCTGTTGTCGACCCCGCATCGTGTCATCAACAGATCCGGGCGTGAACGTTATTCCGTGCCGTTCTTCTTTGATCCGCACGTCAGCTATGACATCACGCCCCTGCCCGGCACCGGCACGCCGCAATATGGACCATTGAACTTTGGTGATTTTCTGCGCGGCGAATTGGAAGCTGGCTATGAAGCCCATAAAGACGCAAAAAGCGTATAATTTCATCAAACCTTGGCCCGCAGCAATTGTTGCGGGCCTTTTGTCTTGACCATCTTGTGAGAACTCGCAAAACAGCGCTATGGGCACAGGAATTTTGACAATTAGCCCCGATGCGCTGGCGAAAAACTGGCAGGCGCTGGATGGGATGAGCGACCGCAGTGTGGAAACCACCGCTGTGGTAAAAGCAGATGGCTATGGGTTGGGCGCAGGTATTGTTGCCGAAAGATTGATGCGCGAAGGCGTAGGCATATTCTTCGTCGCAGCAACAGAAGAAGGCGTGGCCCTTCGTAAAGCTATTGGTGACACAGCAGATATTCGCATTCTGTCAGGCCATATGGCCGGTGACACCGATATGTTGCGCGATTTCAACCTGACGCCCATGCTGAATTCCGTTGATCAGATCAACCGTCACTTTGCCACCCTGCCCGATCATGCCTTTGGCGTGCAACTGGACAGTGGTATGAACCGTCTGGGGTTGGAACCTGTGGAATGGGACAGTGTGAAAACCGATACTCTCACACGCGGCCCGGTCCTGCTGATGAGTCACCTTGCCTGCGCTGATGACCCCGAAAATCCGCTGAACACACAACAACTGGCGTGTTTCCGTGACATGACCGATGGGTTGGATGTGCCACGCTCCCTAGCGGCGACCGGCGGTATTTTGCTTGGTTCCGATTATCACTTTGATCTGGTGCGTCCAGGCGTTGGTCTGTATGGTGGCGTCCCCTTCGTTGACGCCACACCCGTTGTGCATCTTTCCCTGCCGGTCATCCAGACACGCGATGTCACGCCTGCTGAATATGTTGGCTATGGTAACGGTTGGCAGGCCCAAACCCCTACAAAAATTGCGACTCTCGCTGCAGGTTACGCAGACGGTCTGATCCGCGCCATGGGTGGACACGCCACGCAGGTTTATGCTGGCACCACCCCTTGCGAAGTTCTGGGACGCGTGTCCATGGACATGCTGACCGTGGATGTCACGCATCTGGATGAGGTGCCGGAAAGCCTCGATATTCTGTGCCCCCATCAGACTGTTGACGATCTGGCTGACAAAGCCGGGACCATCGGCTATGAGATCCTGACAAGTCTTGGCGCACGGTACACGCGTCGTATTCTGGGAGAGTAAGATGAACCCTGCCACGCTTCTGGCAGCACTTGGACGTCCCGCACTCGCGCTTCTCGCTGCGATTGGGCGTCTGACACTGTTCGTGACAGACACGCTCAGCCATCTGTTTCGCCCACCATTCTACCTGCGAGAACTGCGCGATGCGCTGATCTCAGTCGGTTATTTTTCCCTGCCCGTTGTGGGATTGACGGCCTTCTTCACGGGCGGAGCGCTGGCCTTGCAGATCTATTCTGGTGGAGCGCGCTTCAACGCCGAAGCCGTGGTGCCCCAGATCGTCGCCATTGGTATGGTACGTGAACTTGGGCCCGTTCTGGCTGGTCTGATGATTGCCGCCCGTGTGACATCGTCCATTGCGGCTGAAATCGCGACCATGAAGGTGACCGAACAGATCGACGCGCTTGTCACCCTATCCACAAACCCGATGAAATACCTCACCCTGCCCCGCGTTCTGGCCGCAACCATTGCTGGACCGATCCTTGTGGGCATAGCCGACATCATCGGCATCTTTGGCGGCTATACAGTGGCCACCGGGCGTTTGGGCTTCAACACCGCCGCCTACCTGCAAAACACCGTAGATTTCATCCAGTTCACTGACATCACATCTTCCCTTGTTAAAGGCGCTGTCTTTGGCTTCATCGCCGCGATGATGGGGTGTTATTACGGCATGAATTCCGGCCGTGGCGCACAGGGTGTGGGCCGGGCAACGAAACTTTCTGTGGTGGCTGCAGCCGTGATGATCCTGGCTGCGAACTACATGCTGACGGGGCTGTTCTTTACATCATGATTAAGCTCGACAACGTATATAAATCTTTTGGAAACAACCACGTGCTGCGCGGCGTCGATCTTGAGATCCCGCGCGGGGAAAGCATGGTTGTGATCGGTGGCTCCGGCACTGGGAAATCTGTGACCTTGAAATCTGTGCTGGGCCTTGTGACGCCTGACAGCGGCACGATTACCCTGGATGGTGAAGATGTCACCAAAGCCGAACGAGACGCTTTCCTTGCGCGTTTCGGTATGCTCTTTCAGGGTGGCGCGCTGTTTGACAGTCTTACCATCTGGGAAAACGTCGCCTTCCGCCTGCTGCGCGGATCGCTAAAGCGCCCCAAGGCGGAAGCGCGTGAAATTGCGATTGAGAAGCTGCGCCGCGTCGGTCTAAAATCCGAAGTGGCGGATCAGTTCCCGTCTGAACTATCCGGCGGTATGCAAAAACGTGTGGGGCTTGCCCGAGCGATTGCGGCAGAACCCGAAATCATCTTTTTCGATGAACCCACCACGGGCCTAGATCCGATCATGTCTGGCGTGATCAATGAGTTGATCCGCGAGATTGTTGTCGAAATGGGCGCAACTGCCATGACGATTACCCATGACATGACCAGCGTGCGCGCGATTGCCGATAAAGTCGCCATGTTGCACGAAGGTGTGATCCAGTGGACTGGCCCGGTATCCGAGATGGACACATGCGGCGACCCCTATGTGGAGCAATTCATCCATGGCCGCGCAGATGGCCCGATTGAAGCGGTGCGTTAAACTGGCTCGAGGTCAAAAGGACATTTTCAGATGATTGCAATCCTTGCCCTTGGCCTTGCGGTTATCGCTGCCCCTGCCGGTTTTCTGATCTCTGCCGGGGTTGCAGCATTTCAGACCCAGGGCTGGCGGCGCAGGTTATCGATACTGTTTCTCACTCTCACCGCTTTGACCGTGCTGTTTTTTGTCCTGATTGAGGGGCGTTATTATTTCGGTTTCTCCGGCGCGGACGTCCTTGATGGCTGGGACTGGAAGATGTACCGCCTGTTTGAGTTCTTCTCGGCAGCCTGTGGTGCTGGTGCCGCCCTGTGTATTTATCTGGCCCATACCCACTGGCCGGTGACGTCACGCCTTGTGAACCTGCCTGCAACCATCGGCATGGTGCTGAGTGTAGCGGGATTTATCATTTACGCAGGGGCAGAAGTTCTTCCGAAAATTTTCAATGGTGCGGATATGACCTATCTTCACGAAGCAACCGAAACATTTGAGAATAGCGTTATCACAGCGGTTTAAGACATTAATCATAGGTAATAATTTATGAACGCATCACCAGTCGCTGAATTCATGGAATTGCTCATGATACTTGGCCTGCTCACACTGCCGGTGGGTTTTTTGGTTTCCACAGTAATGGCCGTCCTTCGAACAAACGGTCCAAGGCGCAAAATATCCATTCTGATACTTGGACTGGTCACTCTATTTCTGTGCCTTATTTTCACGGTAATAGCCTTTGATAATCAGATCCATTACCGGCTTGAGAACATGCTCTTCGGCACCGCTGCTGTTATAGCGACTGTCGCGATTTTCTGTGCTTACCTGGCGCATACCTACTGGCCCACAAAGCTGCGCGCTGTAAATCTTCCAGCTACCTTGGGTATGGGAGGAATTTGCCTGACCCTCGTAACAATGCTCCTTACCCAGATTTAATCCCACTTTCAGATGAGACCTGTTTTGCCCCTTAAACTTCTAAACCTATCCTTGCTCATCCTTTTTCCCCTCGCATGGTTCGCGCCACTGTTGCGGGCGGGGTTATTGCCCCTTTTCGGTCTATCGGAAATCACCGTGGTTTCTGGACTGCAAAGCCTCTGGGAAAGCGACGTTATCCTCGCGCTACTCGTATCCTTCCTTGCCATCTTCGCGCCCTATCTGAAAACCATTGGCTTGGCGTTGATCCACTTTGGTCTGCTCAAGCGCAAGACCCTGCCCGTCCTCAACATCATGGGCAAGTTGGCGATGGCAGATGTCTTCCTGATCGCGCTTTACATCGTTGTCATCAAAGGCATTGGCATTGGCAAAGTCGAAACTGCGTGGGGCTTGTATCTGTTCACGGGCTGTATTCTGGCATCCCTTGCTGTGTCCTTCCTGACAGAAAAGAAAAAGGCGCCCATTTAAGGCGCCTTTCAATTTCATATCATCTGTGATCAGAAGCGAAAATCAATCCCCGCCTGCACTGTCTTGCGAATGGCATCACCACCAAGACCGCCGACTTCGCCCCTGAGGTACACATTGGATCCATTGGCCAAGCCGTAATCAAAGCTGACATTGATCGCGCCTGTGAACCCGTCGCTGCCGTAATGGCTGGCGGATAGGTTATCGAGATTGCCAACGTCGTTATAGTCGATGGATCCCCCGATTGAGCTGTTCACATTGCCGTTCTGCATCTCATAACGCGCCCCAAGAGAGGCGTAACTCCAAGTGGAATGCGTATTCGCAAGCCCAGCCAATGTGCCCGTGCCTTCGTCGATATCCTGACGACCAAAGCCCGCGCCAAATTCACCGACCAACTGTTGCCCACCCAGCGTAAAACCACGTTCCAGCGACAGGTTAATGCCACGTGTGTCGCCTTCGGCAGAGCCGGCACCATCCGCCGTATCAAGATCAAGCTGACCAAAACTCAGCGAGACGGAACCTGTGGTTTTGCCCAATTGGAAGCCAAGATACGGTTGGATCGTCAGACTTTCACCTTTCAGATCAGACGTGGCATTGCGCACTGAAAAATCACTGTATCCAAGGGCCGCGCCAAGTAACATTCCGTTTTCTAGCTGAAAATCAAAGCCACCCTGCAGTGTCGGAAAACGCCCTTCCAAATCGGTGCCATCGATAGCCGTGTAATCCGCCTGAAACCATGTGCGACCAGACCCACTTTTCAAGCCAGCAAACGGTGTGTTGCGACTAACCACAGCTCCATCAGATTGTATTCCGCCTTTGATCGCAGAAAAGATCGATGCTGAAAGTGCCTGAGCAACTTCATTGGCAGCGACAATGCCTTGTTCCTGCGCGATCTGATCTAAGATTGGTCCCCAGCCGAGTGTCGCCCCCAAAAGAGAGAATGTATAGTATCCGATTGCCCCGTCAGCTTGCACTCCATCGGCACCAATGAGCAACGTATACTTTCCAGGAGGCAGGGTTGTCAGGTCCATCGTTTGACCTTCGTCAAAAATATTAATAATCACTGGAGACGGCGTGGTCCTAGGGTCGAACACTGTGCCCTCGTCATACACCCTGATAATTCCCCAATCAGAAAAACCAATTGCATAGTTTGCGTCACTCAGATAGATGCACCGCCCAGGCACGTCTTCAATGACAATTTGAAATATGTCATGAGCCGTATTGATACCCGTTCCTTGTGAAATCAGATTAGCCTGTGTTTCAGCGTTACTCACTTCACCAGAAACCGTTATACCATCACAAGGTGCACTTACTGCAGCCGCAGAAGAAGTCATCGCCAAACCTGCGATACCAGCCATTCCCAACTTAAGAGATAAATTATGTAAAGTATGTATATTAAGCATTTCCGTTCCCCCGTTTTACACTGCTCCCCAGCAGCCCCCAATTTCATTAGTAATCAAATGTGTTTAAAAAGCGGCGCAAACTGTTCCATTTCAGGTCTCAGGGTACCCCAAGGAAACAAATCCCCATTCCTGTTGCCCTTTCGTTCCCTCCAGGGCACAAAGCAGTATGGCGAAAACGATAATCTCATATAATTGCTCGGCCTGCGGGACTGCGCATAAGAAATGGGCCGGACAATGCGACGGCTGCGGCGAGTGGAACACACTGGTTGAAGAAGCCCCTATGTCCGCAGGTCCTGCGTCCAGCTCATTAGGTGCTGCACGCGGGCGCAAAGTACCGTTGATGGATCTTGATGGCGACATTGAACTGCCACCCCGCACCCTGTCCGGCGTTCAGGAATTGGATCGGGTTTTGGGCGGTGGGCTTGTGGCCTCTTCCGCAGTGCTTGTGGGCGGCGACCCCGGCATTGGGAAATCGACCCTACTTTTGCAAGCCGCTGCACGATTTGCGCGCAATGGGCTAAAGGTTGTCTATATCTCGGGCGAGGAAGCCTCGGCCCAAGTGCGCATGCGCGCCCAGCGTCTTGGGGTTGAGAAATCCCCCGTGCTTCTGGGCACCGAAACCAGCCTGCGCGATATTCTGACCACGCTGGAAAATGAAAAACCTGATCTCGCGGTAATTGATTCCATTCAAACCATGTGGGCGGATAATGTCAGCTCTGCCCCGGGATCTGTCAGTCAGGTGCGCGCCGCCGCACACGAATTAACCACCTTTGCCAAACGCAAGGGCATGGCAATTGTGTTGGTCGGCCACGTCACCAAGGAAGGCCAAATCGCGGGGCCGCGTGTTGTGGAACATATGGTCGATACGGTTTTGTATTTCGAAGGCGAGCGCGGCCATCAGTTCCGCATTTTGCGCGCGGTCAAGAACCGCTTTGGTGCGACGGATGAAATCGGTGTGTTTGAAATGACAGGCAAAGGCCTGCGTGAAATCAAAAACCCTTCTGCTCTGTTTCTGGCAGATCGCGACAATGCTCAACCTGGATCCGTGGTCTTCGCAGGGATCGAAGGCACGCGCCCAGTGCTTGCAGAATTTCAAGCGCTGGTATCCCCATCCCCACACAGCCAATCCAAACGCACGGTTGTAGGCTGGGACAGCGGGCGGCTTGCGATGATTCTTGCGGTGCTCGAATCGCGCTGCGGCATTCCCTTTGCCGGGCTTGATGTTTACCTGAATGTCGCCGGCGGGCTGAAAGTTACGGAACCCGCCGCAGATCTGGCTGTTGCCGCCGCGCTACTTTCCGCAAGGGAAGACACAGCTTTGCCTGCAGATACTGTCGTTTTCGGGGAAATCAGCCTATCAGGGGCCCTGAGACCCGCTGGTCAGACAGAAAACAGGTTGAAAGAAGCCGAAAAACTTGGTTTTTCAGGTGCAATTGTCCCGTCACGAAGTAAGACAGGTACAGGATCCGGGCTTCAGATTACACAGTTTGCCGATCTGGCAGGGTTCACGGAACAGACATTTGCTGCCGAATAAACGGCAAAAAGATCGCCAAAGGAGCGACCATGGAAGGTTTTACAATCATTGACGGCATCGCAGCTGCTGTCATCATCCTGTCAGCCCTGCTTGCATATTCGCGCGGGCTTGTACGGGAAGTCTTATCCATTGGCGGCTGGATCGGTGCGACGATCCTTGCCTATATGTTCGCCGCATCTGTTCAGCCACTACTGGCGCAGGTTCCGGTTCTGAACGGTTTCGTCGAAGGCCAATGTGAACTGGCGCTTTTGATCAGCTTTGCGGTTGTGATGGTGATCGGGCTTTTGCTGTTTTCCATCTTCACCCCCCTGTTTTCCGGCGCTGTTCAGCGATCCTTCTTGGGCGGGATCGATCAGGGCCTTGGTTTTCTTTTTGGGGTCGGACGCGGCATTCTGCTGATCGTGATTGCACTGATGGCTTATGACTTCATCAACCCCGGTGAACCCGTTCCGATGGTTGCCGACAGCCGTACAGCGGCGGTGTTTGGCAATCTGACCACACAGGTCGAAGATCAGGTTCCATCGGATGTGCCGGGTTGGCTGCAGTCCCGCTATAACAGCTTCATTTCCAGCTGCGAGGCCCCAGCAGGCTGATACAAATACATAGTTTTTCCGAAGGCCGGGGCATTCATTTGCCCCGGCCTTTTATTTTTTCCATCACGAAAGCAGAGTTTTCTGTGACTCTTTGATGACAGAAGGCTTTGAGCCGACTATGAGAGGGCAACGCCACGCCGAGGGGATTCGCGCCCCCGGACAAACGGAGCTGCTGCCACATGCGCAACCTGCCACGACGTTCGCCCCTTTCTTCCAACAGCCCAGATGTGCCTGATATTGCGGAAACCAAACCGTTTTACGCGCACCCATTTGACGACAGCAAACTGAAAGAAGAATGCGGTGTCTTTGGGGTCGTCGGTGTCAAAGACGCCGCCAACTTTGTTGCGTTGGGCCTGCACGCCCTACAACACCGAGGCCAGGAAGCCGGCGGCATCGTTTCACATTGCCCCGATCAAGGCTTCAATTCTGCCCGCCGTTTTGGCTATGTCCGGGACAACTTCACCAAAGCCAGCCTGATGGAAACCCTACCTGGGCCTGTTGCGATTGGGCATGTTCGCTATTCCACCGCTGGTTCAAAAGGTGCGGTCATCCGGGATGTTCAGCCATTTTTTGGTGAGTTTTCCATGGGCGGCGCTGCAGTTGCACACAATGGTAACCTGACAAACGCCAATGCGCTGCGCAAGGAACTGATTGAACGCGGCTCTATCTTCCAATCCTCATCCGACAGTGAATGTATCATTCACCTGATGGCCCGTTCTCTGCAACGCAACATCCCAGAACGTATGGAAGATGCGCTGCGTCGTGTAGAAGGCGCGTTTTCTATTGTCGCCATGACCCGCACCAAACTGATGGGTGTGCGTGATCCGCATGGTGTTCGGCCGCTCGTGTTAGGCAAAATCGGTGATGGCTGGGCCCTGTCTTCTGAAACCTGCGCACTCGACATCATTGGTGCGGAATATGTCCGCGATGTTGAGCCCGGCGAAATGGTTGTCATCACCGAAGAGGGTGTCGAAAGCCACTTCCCCTTCCGCCCTCAGCCACCCAAATTCTGCATCTTTGAACACGTCTATTTCTCGCGTCCGGACAGCATCATCGGCGGCCAATCCGTCTATGAAACCCGCCGCCAAATCGGTGTGGAACTGGCCCGTGAAACACCTGTTGAGGCAGATCTTGTTTGCCCCGTGCCAGATAGTGGTACTCCGGCCGCGATCGGTTTTTCTCAGGAAAGCGGTATTCCCTACGCGATGGGCATCATCCGCAACCAGTATATGGGACGGACGTTTATTGAGCCAACCGAACAAATCCGCAATATGGGGGTGCGGCTGAAACTGAACGTGAACCGCGCGCTTATCAAAGGCAAGCGGGTGATCCTTGTGGACGATTCCGTTGTACGCGGCACCACATCCCGCAAGATCAAGGATATGATCCTAGATGCAGGCGCGGCAGAAGTGCATTTCCGGATTGCATCCCCTCCCACTGCCTGGCCTTGTTTCTACGGTGTAGATACGCCCCAGCGCGAAAAGCTTCTGGCGGCAACTATGTCAGAAGAGGAAATGCGCGATCACCTTGGCGTGGATAGCCTCAAGTTCATCTCACTTGACGGCCTGTACCGTGCGGCTGGTCAGAAAAAAGGCCGTAAAAAGTCTTGCCCACAATATTGCGATGCATGCTTCTCTGGCGAATATCCTGTGACACCTGCGGATATGCTGGAAAAGGGATTTGAAATGAAGGCTGCCGAGTGAGCAAAACGAATTCTTCAGAGAATTCAACACGGATTGTCCCCGATAATCCGACACCTACGGTGCAATTTCGCCCCCATCACTTCCTCTGTGCCCTCGGGTTTCAGGGGAAGGGATATTCCGATGATTTCACCGCCAATATGGTGCAGATCGTTGATGAAACCCTGCGCGCACCTGGCGGGGATGATCAGCAGATTGAAGTCGTGCGAAATACCGATGATATCTGTGCCCCCTGCCCAAAACGTCGCGGATTGCGCTGTAGCAACCAGGATGGCATCGACAAACTCGACAAAGCCCATCTGCGTGCTCTAAAGCTTGAATATGGCAATACACTGACCTGGGGTGAAGCCAAGGACCGTATCCGGAAACATATCGCCCCCGAGGGCTTGCAGGTGATCTGTTCCGGCTGTCAGTGGCTGCAATATGGCATGTGCGAATCCGCCGTGCGAAAACTGCGGAGTTGATCCTTAAACCTACTGCGGCAATAGTCAGCTAAAAGGGGAGATCTCCATGTCATTTTCATATTCATTCAGCCATGCCATCTGTCGCCGTCCCGGCGCATCAGCCACCCATGGCTTGCGTGCGGTGGATACGGGAACGCCTGACATTGATCTATTTATCCAGCATCACGACGATTATGTCTTGGCCCTAAAATCGACTGGGGCCCATGTCACTGAACTTGCCGCCGATGAAACCTTCCCTGATGGCTGTTTTGTTGAAGATGCCGCGCTTTGCCTTCCGGAACTGGCCATAGTGATGCGGCCCGGCACGTCGTCCCGCATTGGTGAGGCCGCATTGATGAAACCGGAACTTGAGAAACACTATCAATGCGTCGCCGAAATCACCCGAGGACATATTGAAGGCGGAGATATCCTTGTCACCGATCGTGAAATTCTGATCGGCAGCTCTGATCGCACGGATCAGGAAGGTGTTGAAAACTTGCGCGAAATCGTTGCCCCTTATGGGTATATGATCCGAATGGTACAGACACCGCCAGGCGTTCTGCATTTTAAAACGGATTGTTCTTTGCTGGATGAACATACGATCTTGTCGACAAGACGCCTGGCAGACAGCGGATGCTTTGAAGGCTACAACGTCATCCATGTCGCCGACGGTGAAGAAGCCTGCGCCAATGCGATCCGGTTTAATGATCTCGTGATCATGCCCGCTGGTTTCCCTGAAACGCGGTCAGTCCTGACCCATGCTGGATTTAGTATTCGCGAAGTCGGCAACAGCGAAGCCGCCCGACTGGATGGTGGCATGTCCTGCCTTTCTCTGCGTTTTTCACCCCCTGCGACGTAACGCATCGCTGTGCCTCTCGACACTGTTGCGCGGGAAGGCTAGGAAGCTTCTATGACCGAGATTACACAAAAGACCGCCCTTATCACCGGAGCATCCCGCGGCCTTGGCGCAGCACTTGCGCTGGCGCTTGCTCCCACCCATCATATCATCGCCGTTGCCCGTACCCAGGGCGGGCTTGAGGATCTGGATGATAATATCAAAGCCCTAGGCGGCACGGCCACGCTGGTACCTATGGATCTGACCGATGAAGGGGCCTGCGAATACCTTGGTGGATCGCTTGCACAACGTTGGGGTGGTGTTGATCTCTGGGCGCATACAGCAATCCATGGTGCACCTCTGACACCTGCGTCCCACATTGATAACAAAGACTTCGACAAAAGCCTTGCTGGAAATGTGAACATGACGCGTTTCCTGATCCGCGCAATAGAACCCCTATTGCTTGCCCAGAAGGGTCGGGCAGTTTTCTTTGAAGATGAAAGCATTGGAGCGAAATTTTACGGCAGCTACGGAACAACAAAAGGGGCGCAAATGGCCCTGGTCCGAAACTGGCAGGCGGAAGGTGCGAAGAACGGTCCAGAGGTTCTGATCAGCAAACCTGCTGCGATGCCAACAGGCCTGCGCGCGCGTTTTTATCCCGGCGAAGATAAGTCTGTACTGGCCAGTCCGCAGGATGAAGCCGCAAAAGTTGTGAAACTGCTGGGCTGAACTGTCGGATTTCC